>JALWML010000252.1 GCA_027083915.1 Lysobacterales bacterium
GTTTTGGTTATGAACTTTCAATCCTTAATTGGAAAAATGAATTCAATAAATTAATGACAAAAAAAGAGAATAATATGAAAATAATTAGCATAAATTCAACACGAGTTATATTAATAGCTTCAACATTCATGCTTTCCTCATGTGCAACCAATAAGCCCAGTTGGGAGAATGCAAAGGAAATGGAGAAAATTAATGAGGAGTCTTTAGCGTTAATTACTCAAAGAACTGCTATAGAGTCTCAGAAGTTATATCAACAGCAACAAGAGTTGATTTCACGTATTGAAAATGTAGCTAAAAGGGAAAAAGCTCTTGAGCCTGTGGCGCCAAAATTCGATCCTCTTGAATCGGTAAATGTTACCATAAATGCAGATGACGCAGATTCACAATTTGTCTTACAAGCTTTAGCCAAACAAGCGGGAATGAATTTACTCTTGTCTCCCAACCTTTCACATTTGGAGAGAAAGATTAGTTTACATTTAGAAGATGTATCAGCAAGTTTGGTTTTTGAAAAGCTCATGAATATGCTTGATTTACACGGTGAAATTAAAGGAAATATCCTTGTTATAAAACCTTTTGAAGAACGCATCTTTCATGTAAATTTTTTGCAAGATATTGCCACTATTGATTTTAGTACAGGTGGAGATGTTTTTGGATCTGGTAATTCTGGTGGTGGCTCTGGTGGAGGCGGTGGAGGTAGTTCATCGGGTGGTGGATCAGGTAATAACCTTAGAGCAGATTTTACGCTTAATGGTAAAAGTGCAAATAACAATGACCCTTATGAACAAATGGAAGATATGTTAGAGCGCCTAATCGGAACTAAACCCTCAAATAAGAAAAAGACACAAAACAGACCAGGAATGTTAGGTGTTGAAGAGTTTAAAGATATTGCAACACCAATTTACAATGAGCCAAAGTATTCATTGAATAAAGTGACAGGTACCTTATATGTCAATGCAAGACCATCACAGATTGAAGCAGTTTCTCGAATTATTAATAGTTATGAAGATGTGATGGGTCGTCAGGTATTAATTGAGGCACAGATTCTGGATGTAACGCTTAAGGATGGTTATGAATATGGTGTGGACTGGACAAGTCTACGCAACCATTTAGCTGGTGGATTTTTAGGTTCAGGTGGAATTTCAGTAGGTGGTATACAATCAGCAATTCCTGGGGCAGTAAATCCGGGTAATGGCTTGATTATTCCTGGAAGTTCAACGGGTTTTCAGGAGGGTAATAGTTTTGGATTAGCATACAGTGATGGTTCATTTAATACAGCTATTAAGTTATTAAATACCTATGGACATGTTCGCGTGTTATCCAACCCTACTATTCGAGCTAAGAACTCACATCCTTCAATGATTAGTGTGGGTAGTATTACTCGCTTTGTTTCTCAATCAGAAGCTATTGTCAATAATGTAGGAGGCAGCTCGGTGACAACAAATAATGTTATTACAGATTCAGTTTTTAATGGTATTGTCGTTGGAGTACTGCCTTTTATTTCAGCAGATGGTACGGTTAACCTCACTATTCATCCGATGCAATCTGAAGTCAATCAAGCCAGTTTAGCCTTACAAGATGTGGGTGGATCAAAAATTACATTACCGCAAATAGACTTCAAAGGAGTAACAACCGCTTTATCCTTACATGATGGTGATACGGTACTACTAGGTGGTTTAATCAGTGAAAGCGGTCATTCTACTGGCGAAAAAGTCCCTTTTGTTTCTCAGATTCCTTTAGTTGGAAACATGTTTAAAAACCGTAGCCGTTCAACATCAAGCCGTGAATTGGTTATTGTTCTAAAAGTTAAAGTATTATGAGTTTAATCCACGATTCATTACGAAGATTAGAGTCCAAGCAGATTAATAAACGTATGCAGGATTCTACTATTCAGTCAGATTATGTTGATACGTCAACAGACAATCTGTTAAATAAATCGTGGATTATTGGTTTATTGTTATTTTTGGCATTATTAGTTATTGTTTTTATTATAAAAAATAATGGTGTTGGCTTTAATAATTTGCCAGTGCAAAGCAATCAAGAAACTCAAAAAGATAACAATGAATTTGTCATAAACACAAGTGAGAAAGAAAATAACAACAGCATAGTCGTTGATGAAAAAACTAGTATTCCTGTTGCTGTTACTTTACAACCTCTTGTCAAAGTTAAAAATGACACTGTTGAGTTAGCACAAGTAAACATGCCAACAATCAACAAGACTGCTCCTAAACAAGAAAAAGAACAGGAGGACTCCATTGAGTCTCTTAAAACTCTCCAAAAAAAGGTGCAGGTTGTTGAACCTGTTTCAATTCAAAAGAAAGCACCCCCCATCCACAGAAAAGTACGTAAAACCAAGGTAAAAAAATCAACCAAACTAACAGTAAAGGAAACACGTCGGTTGGTTAACAATTTACAAATGTACATGGAAGAGAACAATCAAGCAAAAGTGGAATCATTGTTAGGGGATTTACAAAAAAGTTCTGGAGAAAATAGTTTAGTGTATTTGCGTATGCATGCTTATTGGTCCTCATTACAAAAGGATGATGATAGTGCAGTGAGAATGTATAAGAAAATTCTTTTTCAAAAGCCCAATGATCTTCAAGCTGGTACGAATTTAGCACTAATTGAAGCGCGTCAAGACAATATTGTGGATGCTATTGAGCGCCTAAAAGCACTACAAAAAAATTATCCATCAGATAAAAACATACAAAACTATATTAAAAGAATTGAGGTGATGAAGTGAATACTTTAACAAAAAATATGCCTCATTTAGAAGCACTAGGGTTAGATTTCAACCCTTTTCCCGTTGTTCCTGATGCCCGTAACTATTTTATGACTGACACAATGAGTTGTGCAATAAGTGATATTTTACATTGCATTGAAGCGCGAAAAGGTTTTATTCTGATTAGTGGTGAAGTTGGATTGGGGAAAACAACTTTGAGCCGTTTATTACTGTTAAAACTAGCTCAGAGAAACATCAATACTGCATTGGTTTTTAATTCATTCTTACAAGAAAATTCTTTATTAAAAGCAATTAATAAAGATTTTAATATTTTCATTGTAAAAGAAAAGATAGAAGATCAATTGGATGCATTAAACCGCTTTTTACTCAATCAATACGCACAAAACAAAAATTGTGTGATTGTGATAGATGACGCACAACAATTAAGCATTAAAAGCCTTGAGCTTGTCAGGCAATTATCAAACTTGGAGACCAACCAAAATAAATTAGTACAAATTGTGTTGGTTGCACAAGGAGAAATTTTGGATACTTTAAACAGAGAAGACTTAAGGCAACTCAAAAGTCGTATTGCGCTTAATGTCAGAATTGAACCTTTTAGTTTGTCTGAACTAAGGCAGTACGTCGATTTTAGGTTAGCAAGAGCAGGTGCAACAGGTCAAATTAGATTGGATAAAAAGGCTTCGGATTATCTGCACAAGATTACACTTGGTTTACCAAGGCAAATCAATTTAGTTCTTGATCGTTGTTTATATGTGGTTGCAGCTTACGATAAAAATGTTATTGATAAAAACCTTGTTGCACAGGCATTTCAAGAAATTTCGATTAATTCAAAAAATAAGAAAAAGCCGACACTAACAAAAAAATTGTTTCCCTATGCAGCAGTTTTGTTGCTTGGTTCATTATTTGCTTTGGGAATTTATAATAAATCTTTTGATGCTACAAAGTCTTCAAAAATTATGAATGCTACTCAGTTAATAACACCTATTGTTACAAGTAAGCCCGTTGAAGTTCATCAAAAATCTCAAATAAAACCTGAGAGTCCTTTGCAACAAACAAAAAGCCTTAATTCTGAAAATCAAGGAAGAACACTATCATCATTTTTATCCAATTTTGATCTAGGTGAACATAATTCCAGTATTTTAAATGCAATTGGAACACAAAATTTTGCCGAACTGGATAAAAGAGTTCAGCAATTAACTTCTTATAAATTACTGCTAACAACTGTTCCACAAGAAAATCAGGATAAACATAATTTTTGGAAAGCGGTGAATGAAAACCAACAGGATATTTGGTTCACTTTTTGGAAGCCAGAAATAACCATAGAAGCTTTTTACCAAGGCTATTATTCGGAATCAATTTATCACTTACAAAGCCGCTTAAATGAGCAAGGGTATTATCCCTACAATATTGATGGAATTGTTGGAGACAGAACTTTGTCAGGAATAGTCAAGTTGCAAAAAGAAGTTGGCATTAATGCCAGCGGATTCCCAAATGATTTAACACTGTATTTTTTACAACGCAATAACACCAAGGATTATGGCTCTGGTAAATATAAATTTTTAAGTGATAAAAATAACAAGAACAAAACAAGCAATCTTAGAAATGGATCCTATCAATTAAACAATATTGTTAGCAATGCATATGCTTTTGATGATTCAAATGACAATACCTTAACTATCGATAATGAGTGAAATAATGACAAATTTAGCAATAACTAAACACGATGAAGATATAAGTAAAAAGGTGGCAATAGGCACATTATTGTTTGCCAAAAAACTAATTACATCTGAACAGTTAAAATACGCACTACAAAAACAAAAAGTGACAGATGAAAAACTCGGTGAACTTCTTGTTAGATTAGGGATGGTTACTGATAGTGAGTTAACACCAATATTAGCACAACAGTTAGGGCTGTCTTATTATCAACAAGAAGAAATAGAAAGACCTGATCCAAAAGTTTTGCAACTATTTAATCAAGAATTGTGCTTACGATCTAAGTTTTTACCGATTAAAAGAAATGGTGAGTTTTTAGAAGTTATTGTTGGCAATGCTAATTTAGAGTATGTTTCTCAGATTATTACCAAGCGTTCAGGGTTGCGACCACATCTGATAATGGCAGACTTTGGGAAAGTTACAAGGAGCATTAAATACCATTATTTCTTTAGTAACTATCC
>JALWML010000253.1:0-498 GCA_027083915.1 Lysobacterales bacterium
GTTTTATACAAATATGTATGCTTTATTAAACAGAGGTGAAATTATGAAAAAAATAACAAAATTTAAAACTTTATTAATCGCTATGATTGCAGGGTTAAGTATTGGGATGTCCGTAAATGCTATTCCAAACTATCCCGTATATACAGCTACCATTGTATGGATGGGACATGGGATTTATCACGTAACTGGTTATGGTTATAACGATTGTACATGGGCTGCTAACCATTTTGTCAATACACATAAAGTTTCACACATATTGGCTCCTGGTTGTACTGCACCAATAAATTCTTAAGACTAATTTATTATTTAAAGGCAACAAAAAAACCTGTTAACAGGTTTTTTTGTGTGCTTTAAAACAACTTACGGTCTACAGTGACCACCTGTTCCTTCTTCTTCACCTAAACGTTCATTACTGCTACCATTTTCATCACAGTTATCTTCAGGTGGTCTGACTAAGACACTTCTGGTATTTAAGGTTTTTATATATTCAATAAATTG
>JALWML010000253.1:508-4879 GCA_027083915.1 Lysobacterales bacterium
TATTAATAATTTTTTCATTTGTTTTCCTCTTTTTTATGGTTTAAATTAAATTGGGTTAAAGATATTCCATATTCTTCATAGGTGCCAGATTCGACATCTTCATAATATTTTTCAAACTCCTTTTTTAACTGATTTTTTGTCTGGTCAAGTATCATGCGTGTCGTGTCATGCAATGAATGAAGGGATTCTGGTGCTATTCGTGTTGTGAACACACTGTACTCATAATCTCTTTGGCTTCTTTGCTGACAATTGACATTCCATAACACCGTATTGGTGTAACGGTATATGTGGTTAGAATAGATTTGCATTGTTTGGTGTGAGTTTGGGGTATTGGTAATTGTATTGGTAATATATTCAATTTCATCACCTAAGTCTTTAATGCAACCCAATGCAGCCAGTTCTTTGACAACGGAGTTGATTGTTGTCGCTCCATACGCCACTTTTTTGATTATGCTTTCAAGAGAATTATCACCGGTTTTATTGAGTGTTTTTGTTTCCTGCTGTTCACATTGCCGTTTGATATTATTGATAATGGTAAAGATGGAGGAGTTCTTTTTGTATTGAGGCTTATTTTTTATAATTGCCGATACCGTCCTTCTGTCTATGCCAGTTTTTAGTGCTGTTCTTGTAATTGTTTTATTGTCTTTGTAACTTTCAAGAACATAATGCTTCCTTAACGTTTTAATAGCATCATCAAAGTCTATATTGAATTCTTGCATTAAACGTGCCAAGCCTTTAAATGAGCGATCGAGATATTTTATAGTGTCCATAATAGTTTATAATATACATTTTTGTATTTATTTCAAGTTGTTTTAAACAATAATGCAACTTTTAGAGGTCTTTACAGAGCTTGGAGTTTATATTCACAAAGCATCATTATTTAACTCACCTGTCCGTATACGAATAACTTTTTCTAAATCGTATACGAAAATCTTCCCATCGCCTACTTTATTGTTATTGGCACTGGTCATGATGGCTTCAATGACTTTATCAGTCATTTCATTTGTAACGGCGATTTCCAATTTGAGCTTTGGCAGAAAATCCACTACGTATTCTGCCCCTCGGTATAATTCCGAGTGCCCTTTTTGTCGTCCAAACCCTTTGACTTCGGTCACAGTTATGCCGGTTACACCTATTTCTTCTAGGGCTTCACGAACAACATCAAGTTTAAAGGGTTTTATAATGGCATTTATCATTTTCATGTTTTTCTCGTAATAATTTTATCAAAATATAATTATAGGCGATTTCCTACAAATTGATAGTGACTTTCTGATTCTTAAACTTATGTGGTTGTGTTAAAATGGCGACATTATTTAATTCAATGAAACGATTATGATTAAACCACAAGCTGTAGAAGATGTTGTGAGCAAAATTGGTGAGCTCATCCCTCAAGATTTAAAGACGATTCGAGATGAGTTTCACACCAATGCCAAAGCGGTTTTAGTCGCGGGTCTGAAGAAAATGGATTTAGTCACTCGTGAGGAGTTTGATGTGCAAAAAGCCGTTTTGGCTAAAACGCGCGAAAAGCTTAAAATGCTCGAAACTGAACTAAAGAACATACAAAACAACCAAAGCTAGAAGTTTCAACAAACTAAAAGGAATAAAAACAAGGATGTCAAAATTAGCTATAGTCTATTCGCGCGCGCAAGATGGTATTAAAGCGCCATTGGTTCGTGTCGAAGTACATTTATCAAAAGGTTTGCCCGGTCTCAATATTGTTGGCTTACCAGAGACAGCGGTAAAAGAAAGTAAGGATAGGGTGCGTGCTGCTATTATTAACAGCAATCTGGATTTTCCGCAGCAACGTATCACCATTAATCTTTCTCCTGCAGATTTACCCAAGGAAGGTGGACGTTTTGATTTACCTATTGCAATTGGCATCTTAGCCGCCTCTGGGCAAGTCTCTAGCGATAGATTAACTGAAACAGAGTTTGTAGGTGAGTTATCCTTGGGTGGAGAACTTCGCTCGATTAAAGGTGTACTACCTATTGCCATCGAGACATTTGACTCTAATCGTGTTCTTGTTGTGCCTTTTGATAATGGTTATGAGGCGGCTTTAATCAGCTCAGGGATTTGTAAAACGGCGCTCAATTTAATTGAAGTGTGCGCCTGGTTGAATCAGATGTCAGCCTTAGCTAGTGCAAAAACCATACCTTCAAAACAAACTCAATTAAGCACAAATTTGTCTGAAGTTAAGGGGCAGTTTCAAGCGAAAAGAGCGCTTGAAATTGCTGCTGCAGGTTCGCATAATTTATTGTTTATTGGTCCCCCTGGTACTGGAAAAACCATGTTGGCTAGTCGACTTTCAGGAATTATGCCGACATTATCCGAAAGCCAAGCCATCGAATCAGCAGCTATTGCTTCGATTTCTGGTTTCGGTTTTGATATTAATAATTGGTTTATTCCTCCTTTCCGCAGCCCTCATCACACAGCCTCTGCAGTAGCTTTGGTTGGAGGTGGGTCTAACCCTAAACCTGGGGAAATAAGTCTTTCTCATGGTGGAATTTTATTTTTAGATGAATTGCCTGAATTTTCTCGGCATGTTTTAGAGGTCTTACGTGAACCAATGGAGTCTGGTAAGATTACCATTTCACGCGCTGCTCGGCAAGCTGAATTTCCTGCTAAATTTCAATTAATTGCTGCCATGAATCCTTGCCCTTGTGGCTTTCTTGGCGACAAAGAGCGAGAGTGCTCGTGTTCGCAAGCTCAAATCGAGCGCTATCGCGCGAAAGTATCAGGCCCTTTATTGGATAGGATTGATATGCATGTGGAGGTATCACGAATTGCCTATAAGGAGTTGCGCATAAAAAGTGCAAAAGGTGAATCCAGTAAAACTGTTAAAAAACGGGTTGAACTAGCCAGAGGTATTCAGTTACAACGCAATCATGGAAAAACAAATAGCGATTTATCCAACAATGAGATGGAAAAGTTTTTGAACGTTTCTGAAAAAAATTTGGTTTTGCTTGAATCAATTGTGGAAAAACTCAAACTTTCTGCTCGAGCCTATCACCGTATTCTTAAGGTTTCGAGAACTATTGCAGACCTTGATAACAGCACTGTAATTGAGCAAAAACATTTACTTGAGGCAATTTCTTACCGATGCTTGGATCGCGTTGTTTAGAACTAATCCTTCAAAATAAGCTTATCAGCTATCAACTTCTTTCGATTGAGCAATAATTCGATCGAGGATATTTTGGTCATCATCTGAGATGTCAATGATGGAAAAACCACACAGGCACAGATTGGTGTATTGGACTTCTGCCCATAAACATTCCAAACCAATGCTGATGTTCTTTAATCCTCGAGCAGATATTTTCCATTCTGTTTGAAACATCTCTCCCACCTCAATTTTAGACTTACACGCCATCAGCAACCCATCTGATGAAACATTTAAAATATCCCCTAGTTCTGTGCCGATTATTAAGTCAAAAACTTCAATCTGGACATTTGGTTTAACTCTTTTGGATTTTCTGTATTCTTTGCTCATTATTATTTTAGTTATAGTGGATTAGGATGCTGTTGAAATTGACTGTAATTTATTAAAGATTGTTTTCAACACAGAGTCAAAATATTTTTTCTTTTCTTGTTTAACAACGATAATATTTTTTCTGGCAATATCAATTGCTATCGCATTTAATGATTTTTCATACGGCTTACTGCCCATTAAAGTCACAAATAGTGCTTTATTGCTCACTGGACTGAACCAACTGAGTTTACGTCTTATTTTATCTCTTTGCTGGTTAATAATAAAATCAAAGAGGGTGCCATAAGGCATGAGTCGAATTTTTGTTAATTCTATTTTTTCAACTTCGGTCAATTCTCTTAACTCTTCAAGTTTAACAGAGCCTGCTCTTTTTATATTGGCTTTATTTTTATTAATTGTCGGAACTTCTGTGAGTTCGATATCTTTTGTTAATGTTCCTTCTGAAGCGGCTTCTGCACATTCCTTAATGTTGTTGAGCGTTCTTGATCGGTCATTTTCAGAAAAGCCCAACTCATCCATTGTTTGGTCCAAGTGATGCAATGATTCTATTTTTTGTTTTGGAGTAAGTTCTTTAACTAATTTTGGATTTGCCATTTTAGCAATATTAGTCGAGGTACTTATATTTTTGTGCCATTGTTCTGAATCTTCTCCATGCCTGAGCAAGGACAGTGTCAGGGAGTCTTGAATAACATATTTAATGACATTTTGTACAAATTCAGGGACAGCGTTCTTGGCAACATTTTCGACAATTTCTTCTACTTTGTGCCGAGATAGATCCAGCTTTTCTTTTCCCTTTGCCGCATTAACCCACTTTTCTTCAGCTTTTTTGGCTCTTCTTTGCGTTAAGCGCAAGTAACTTTCTAAGTCTTCATTGGCTGTTTCAAAAG
>JALWML010000254.1 GCA_027083915.1 Lysobacterales bacterium
CTTATAATCATTTGACTAAACTAAATCCTTCATCAATCCAACCGGTTACTCCACCAATCATTTTTTTGACGGGTCGATTTAATTTTGCCAAACGTATGGCTGCCTTTTCTGTTGCATTACAGTGAGCTCCTGCACAATAAACAACAAATAAAGTTTCTTGAGGGTATTGTGCTAATGTTTTTTTATTAATTCGAGCATGTGGCAGACTAATGGCTTGATCGATGTGACCATTGTTAAATGTTTGTTCTCCTCGTACATCCAGTAAAACAAAATCTTGTCTCTTTGTGCTAATGGCATGATGAACATCCCAACAATCGGTTTCAAATCGTAATAATTTTGAAAAATGTGCTAATGCTTCTATGCTATTAGCTGCTTGTGGTCGTGATACGGCTGACATATATTTCTCCTATTTCTACTATTGTGATGAGGTATCCACTCAACAATAACAAGTCTGGGAAACTATAATTTGTACTTTTGCAAATACCTCATGACTCATTATCCTTATTATTATGCATTTATAAATTGGCTTTAAAGACAATGTGCGTTAATATCCAGCCATTCTATAATTTTTTATTCCAATGAAGAAAGTTGCTATTGTTGTTTCTCCTCACCTCGCCTTATTCGAGCTTGGTTGTGCTACTGACCTTTTTGCGGTAAACCGTCAGGATGTAAAGAACTGGTACAAAACAGATGTGGTCAGTTTTTTTGCTTCTCCGCTTAGTACAAGTGGGCAAGCAGGTATAAACATAAATGTTACACAGGTTAGTAATCTTGATGATTACGATATGGTCATAATTCCAAGTTGGGCCTTCTCAAAATTATCACTGCCAGAAGACATGAAACAAGCCATTTTGAATTTAGTTCATCGTGGCGGGCAAGCTATTTCGCTATGCTCTGGAGTCTTTGTATTGGCCCAATTAGGATTGCTTGATAATCGCCCTGCGACCACCCACTGGTTGTACACAGATATTTTCAAAAAAAAATACCCACACATCCAGTACAGGCAAGACGTTCTTTACCAATACGATGGCACCATTGGTTGTTCTGCTGGCAGTTCTGCTGCCATTGATTTATGTTTAGAAGTTATTCGCAATGATTTTGGCTACGAAGTCGCCAATTATTCCGCTCGTAGAATGGTATTAGCTGCGCATAGAAGTGGTGGGCAATCGCAATTTGTCGAAACACCTATCCAACAAAAACCCAATCAGTTTGCTGCCACTCTGGACTGGGCAACCGATAGATTGGCAACAAAGATAGACATCAATCAAATGGCACAACAGGCACACATGTCACGACGAACATTTGATAGAAAATTTCGTTCTTCAATGAACATGAGCCCACGACAATGGTTAATACAACAACGTTTGCATTTAGCCAAAAGATTACTTGAGGTCAATAACGATTCCATTGATTTGGTCGCTTACCAGTCTGGCTTCGAGAAAGCAGAGACTTTACGGCATAATTTCAGGAAATACTTAAAGTTATCTCCCAGTCAGTACAGACAACAATTTTGTAGCCAATCGAATTAAAGAGTCTTAAGTCTTAACTAAGTCTTAACCTGGCGGCCACTTCATTTGACGACCCGCAAGAAAATGCAAGTGAATGTGGTAGACTTCTTGCCCTCCGTTTTGATTACAATTCATCACAACTCGGTAACCGTTTTCATCTTCACCTATTTGTTTGGCATAGTCTCTGGCAGCTAAAAACAATTGACCAACTAGTTCAGCTTGATTGTCTTGAATATCATTTATTGTGGCAATACGGATTTTGGGAATAAACAACACATGGGTTGGTGCTTGCGGATTAATGTCTTTAAAACCTAACACAGTATCGGTCTCAAATACGATTTGGGCTGGTATTTCTTTATTGATAATTTTATCAAATATTGTTTCTTGTTGTTTCATATTATTTCTTCTCTACTACCAAAAGCATGGGCGATTGTACCAGCATCGACGTATTCCAACTCTCCACCTAATGGAACACCTCGTGCCAGTGTCGTTGCTTTTATATCTGCTTTTGCGCACAATTGTCCGATATACTGAGCAGTGGTTTGGCCTTCTAGTGTGGAATTGGTGGCAATAATCACTTCTTTGATTGGCTCTTGTGACAAAATATCAACCATTTTGGGAAAGCCCAATTCACTAGGTCCGAGACCATCTAAGGGACTTAAATTTCCATGTAGAACAAAATATGTACCGGAATAATCCGTTGATTGTTCTATTTGCATTAAATCAGCCGGTGTCTCCACTATGCATAATTGTTCAGCATTGCGTTTATCACTGAGGCAAATTCGACATAGATTATGTTCTGTCAATGTACGACAACGCTGGCATTCGCCAATTTTTTCACAAGCCTCTTTCAAGATTTCTGCCAGTTTAATGGCTTCTTCTTTATTTTTTTGTAATAAATTAAAACAGATTCTTTGCGCCGATTTTGGACCTACACCGGGCAGAATCTGAAATGAATGCATTAGTTGTGCAAGTAATGACATATTAAAAAGGAAGTTTAAATCCTTCAGGTAATTGCATTCCACCCATCATATCTGCCATAGAGCCTTGTGTTTGTGCTGCAATTTTATTTTGTGCATCATTAAAAGCGGCAATGATTAAATCTTCCATCATTTCCATATCACCATCAAGCATATCGTAATCGATATCCAGCTTTTTAAGCAAACCTTTGCCCGTCATCTGTACTTTAACAATACCAGCGCCAGCTTGACCTTCGATTATTGTATTGGCAAGTTCTTCCTGCTGCTTCTGCATTTGTTCTTGCATTTTTTGAGCTTGTTGCATCAAATTACCTAATTGTCCTTTCATTTTTCTATACCTCTAAAAAGTTTTGACCGTCTTTGATTTGAATGACTTCTGCATCAAAGTTGTCTTGCATGTTTTGTACAAATGGATTTTGCGAGACTTTCTGTTTAGTCTCTTGTACATTTGTATCTTGTATGTATTGTTCTGTTCGCGCAATGGTTTGTGTGTGGTCGCCACCTTCATTTAATTGTACGGTTATTGACTCTTTAACACAATCTGCCAATGCTTGCTTAAGTTTGCTGCACGCTCTTTCTGTCATAAAAGCATGGGTTTGCTTGTCAACTGACAAAACCACTTCATTATTAGTATTGCTTATGACCAGTGAATTTCGAGCAAGTTCGCGCGCTGTACCTTTTAAAGGCAAAGCATTAAATATATTTTCCCAGTTCGCACTGGTAATGTCATTTAGACTAAATTTCTGTGGTGATTGCGTGGGTTCTTGAACTGTATTTGTTGCCACTGGTGGTTTAGTTCTTTCTGTGGCTGTTGATTCAACTTGACTGGCAATGTTTGTTGTCACATTATGAGTTGGAGTGCTTTTTGGTGCTTGGCTAGTGTCTAGCGTTTTTTTTTCTGCATCTGGAAATTGCCCGATTTTAAAAGCAAACAAACGCAAGATAGTCATTTCAAAGCCTGTTTTACTATCTGGTGCTAAATTTATCTCCTCTTGACCTTTAATCACTATTTGGTAATACAGTTGAACCTGTTCATGAGAGATACTTTGGGCAAATTTAACAATGGTTTGTTTATCAAATCGTGAATTCTCGATATATTTGTTTAAGATTTGTAACAATGAAATTTCATGTAACAATAAAGCCATATCACTAAGAAACATGGCATAATCTGGTGACATTTCAAATATTTGCTGTAATTGAGCTGACAAGTTTTTAGCATCCTTTGCTGCAATACTCGATAACAAACCAACCACACTGTTTTTATCTATGGTGCCGAGCATGAGTTTCACACCCTCTTCTTTGACATTCCCTGCACCAAAGGCAATAGATTGATCGAGTAAACTCAACCCATCTCGCATAGATCCATCAGCAGCACGAGCAATGAGTTCCACCGCACTGGCATCATAGGCAATATTTTGCAAATCCAGTAATTTAATTAAATGGTCATTAATTTGCGTCAAACTGAGGCGCTTAAGGTTAAATTGCAAACAACGCGATAATACCGTAATCGGTAATTTTTTTGGTTCAGTTGTTGCTAATAAAAATTTAACATGTGGTGGTGGCTCTTCAAGTGTTTTTAACAAGGCATTAAAACTACTTTTGGAAAACATGTGCACTTCATCTATTAAATAGATCTTATAGCGACCACTGGTTGGTGCATACTGAACATTCTCCAATAATTCACGGGTGTCATCGACCCCTGTTCTTGATGCGGCATCCACTTCCACTAAATCCACAAAACGCCCCTCTGATATTTGCATGCAAGCTGAGCACACTCCACAAGGTGAGCCCGTTACGCCTTTTTCACAATTTAATGCTTTGGCTAAAATACGTGCTACTGTTGTTTTACCGACTCCTCGTGTGCCAGTAAATAAAAAGGCATGATGAATTCTATCATTTTCCAAACCATTTATGAGTGCCTGGGATACATGTTCTTGACCGACAAGTTCCGTAAAGTTCTGAGGTCTAAATTGACGCGCTAAGGCTTGATAGCTCATAAATATTATTGTTAAATTTAAAAGATTTAGTATGAAGTTTTTTAGTTAAATAATCAATGTTTTGTGTGTATTTATTGAAAAACTGATAAGCATTACCACAGTTTAGATATCAGGTTGACCTAGTTTTTTAAACCCTGAGATACTTAAGTTTAACCAGCCTAAAATTAACAAACTACCACCCACTGGAATCAACCAAGTAAACGACGACTTACCAAACAACACCAAAACATACAAACCACCGCAAAACAAGAGGACACCTAATATCATGCTAATGATTGTTGATTGAATCCAAAAATCTGATGATTTTAATGAACACAACCACAACAATAAGATGGCATGCAATAATTGAAATATTACTGCATTATTAAACAGCAAATAGAGTTCAGAGC
>JALWML010000255.1 GCA_027083915.1 Lysobacterales bacterium
GGATAACGACAGAAATTTATTATAATAAATTTATTCCTTTTATGTTAATAAATTGTTAATTTCACTTGATTAAATTATAATTCAATGTACTTACTTAATAATTTAATATGGGAAATAAACAATGAAGAAAAAAATAGCACTTCTTGCAACATTAACACTGGCTAGCAACATGGCATTTGCTGCAAGTTTCAGCATAGACTCCAATTCTGTTGGTCTAAACTCTGTCAATACTGGATACTCACCTTCAGCTAGTAGTTACACCCAAAATACTGACCCTGCTACTGTTACTCCAGCAACTTCAGTACAGTGTGGCTCAGGAGGCGTTCACGCAGACAACTCTTATATGAGACGCTTTGACTTAGATGGAGATCATGGTGTAACAGGATCAATCAATATTGACAGTGTTGATATTGGCATTGAATCTGCTGTAGCAGGTGCAGGTGGCATGCAACCTGTCACCATTAACTTATATTCTATACCCAATGCAGATGCATTGTTATTTGCCAATTTAACTAGCATAGGTACTCTATCAACTAACGTTGCTGATGCCGTTACTGTCATTCAGAACTTTGTTGTTACAGGTGCCATCAATGGATCAACTGACGATTTAGTTGTTGAATTATTTACCCCAGATGGAAGTGGCTCAGGACATTCTTTCTTTTTCGGTGCAAATAATGCGGGGCAAATTGCTCCAACTTTCATTGCTGCTGCCGCTTGTGGAATTGCCGAACCTACTGACACTGCTGCCATAGGATTCCCTGATGCTCAAATTGTTATGACTGTGAATGCTTCAACTAATGCTCAAGTTATTCCACCTGCTACTCCTGTACCTAGTTTAACATGGTTAGGCCTTGCTTTGATGGTATTGACTTTAGGGTTTTTCGGTAGACGTTTTGTAAAATAAATTTAGATAATTTTTTATAAATATTAAAAGGTGAGTTTTAAAAACTCACCTTTTTTTATGGTTTTATGTATCTAGCTCTTCCCATCTAGCAAATTTTTCTTCAAGTTCATTACTCAATTTTTGCTGTTTTTGTGTGACTTGTTTGATGGTATGAGCATCTTTTTGAAAGAAATCAGCTTGCGCCATTTGTGCATTGAGCCCACCTAACTGACCTTCTAGCTTATCAATTTCCTTGGGTAAGTTATCCAATTCATACTGCTCTTTGAAGCTTAGTTTTTTTACCTCAGTTACTGAAGTGTTATTTTTTTTAACTGACTCAACTTTAGTTTTTGCTTTACTTTCCTTAACTTCGTCAGGTCGCTGTACGAGGTAGTCTTGGTAACCGCCAACATACTCTTGTATATGTGCGTTGTCTTCAAATACATAGGTTTGTGTTGCAACATTATCTATAAAGTCTCTGTCATGGCTTATAAGCAATACCGTTCCTGGAAATTCGTACAACTGCTCTTGCAGTAAATCGAGTGTTTCCATATCCAAATCATTGGTTGGTTCATCGAGTACCAAAACATTAGCAGGACGGGCAAATAAACGAGCCAACAATAAACGTGAACGCTCTCCACCTGATAACACTTTTGCTGGTGCTCGTATTTTATCGGGTCGAAATAGAAATTTTTGTAAATAACTTATGACATGAGTTGGTTTTCCATTAATAACAATTTCATCCGTTCCTTGATTAAGGTTGTTAGCAACGGTATCTTCTAGATTTAAGTTTCCTTTGAGTTGATCAAAATAGGCTATTTCGAGTCCAACACCATGTTTAACTGTTCCTGTTAATGGCTGCAATTCTCCAAGCAGTATATTAACTAATGTAGTTTTACCCACACCGTTTTTGCCAATAATACCAATTTTATCGCCTCGTCTAATCTTCGCTGAAAACTTTTCAAATAAAACCTTTTTCGCTTCGCCCTCTCCCCATCCGAAACTTATATTTTCAGCTGTAATAACTTTCTTACCCGATTTCTCTGCAATATTAATTTGAACCTGAGCGGATTCACTTTGGACGCGTCTTTGGCTACGTATAACTCTTAGTTTCTTTAGTTCTCTTACACGGCCTTCATTACGTGTTCTTCTGGCTTTAATGCCTTGCCTAATCCAGACTTCTTCTTTGGCTAGGTTCTTGTCAAATAATTTATTTTCCTTTTCTTCCGCATCTAATCGAGCTTCTTTTCGCACAAGATAAGTATCATAATCACAATCGTAGTAGTGAATTTTTCCTCTATCGAGTTCTAAAATACCTGTCGCGATGTTTTTGAGAAAAGCTCTATCATGTGTGATAAATAAAACAGCTATATTGAGGTTCTTTACAAATTTTTCTAACCAAATAATTGTTTCAATATCCAGATGATTAGTTGGCTCATCTAACAATAACAAATCAGGCTCTTGCACCAATGCTCTTGCCAAGACCACACGCCTTTTAACACCACCAGATAGGTTGTTAAATGTTTGATCTTTATCTAAATTTAATTGAGAAATGACTGTCTCTATTGTATTTAATTGCATCCATGAATCGCTTTGGGTAATTCGCTCACCAATGCTGTCAATTGTGTCTAAATCATTTTTAAGTGCATGATGGTATGCAATAATATCATCACCCACATCACCTAGAGCTTTGGCAACTAAAGTATAAATATCATCATTGCTTTTATTGGTTGGTACATTTTGCTCCATCATTCCTACTTTTGCTGAACCATGGCGGCGAATCTCACCATGTTCTAAAGGAATTTGACCCGTTAACAATTTCATTAATGACGATTTGCCTTCGCCATTTCTGCCAATCAAGCAGATTTTTTGACCTTTATCAATCGAGAAGTTAATTTCATCAAGAAGAGGTTCTGCACCAAAATCTAATGATACATTTATTAAAGAGAGTATTGCCATAGTGTTTCTTGGTTTTATTTGGGGCAGAAGTGTAACGTTGTCGCATTTAACATGCAACAACGCTTAGCAAATGATTGTAAAATCATATAATTACATCAACAATTCATCAGTGCATGTGCTGTATCCAACATTCTGTTTGAAAAGCCCCATTCATTATCGTACCATGAAACAACTTTTACTAAATTTCCGTTGGTAACATTTGTCAAACCAGCATCAAAAGTTGACGAATTTGAGTTGTGATTAAAATCAATTGAAACCAATGGTTTATCATTATAACCTAGCACTCCCTTCATGCCTTTTGATGCCTGTTTCATAATACTATTGACTTCTTCAACTGTTGTTGGGCGAGATGCTTTAAAAACCAGATCAACAACCGATACATTTATCGTAGGTATGCGCATAGCATAGCCATCAAGCTTACCATTTAATTCTGGCAAAACCAAACCAACTGCCTTTGCTGCACCCGTACTAGTGGGTATTTGACTCATTGTTGCTGATCGAGCTCTACGTAAATCTTTATGATGAGTATCTGATAACACTTGATCATTTGTATAAGCATGAATTGTTGTCATTAAGCCACTTTCGATTCCAATTTCATCATGCAATGGTTTAACCAAAGGTGCTAAACAATTTGTTGTACAAGATGCATTAGAAATTATTGTACTTTCTGGAGTTAGCACATCATCATTGACTCCATAAACAATAGTTGCATCCATTTTACCACTGCCAGGAGCTGAAATAATGACTTTATTTGCACCAGCTGCGAGATGCTGACTTGCCGCTTCTCTGCTGCGGAACCGACCTGTACATTCCATGACTACATCGATATTTAATTCCTTCCAGGGCAATTGTTGAGGGTCTGTTATCGAAAAATGTTTAACAGTATCACCATTAATAGTCAAGCCACCCTCTACTGAAGTGACCTTCGCATTAAAGCGACCATGAACCGTATCATATTGGGTTAAATGAATGGATGTTTCTAAGTCAGCCAAGTCATTAATCGCTACAATTTTAAATTCATCTTGTCTGTTTGATTCGTATAGTGCCCGAACAATATTTCTTCCAATTCGACCATATCCATTTATTGCTATATTTATTGTCATTTTATTCACCGTCTGTTGTTAGTGGAAACGCGTCTTGCGTCAATTAGTATTATTATACCAAATTTTCGCTTATCACTCAATCAGACTGTTCATTTCAAACCTATGCCAATTTTTACCTTTTATGGGGTGAGCAAATGGAATCTGGAGACATCACACAGGGTATAGTTTTAACGAACTAGGCTCGAATACTTTTTACGCAATTACGCCCATTGTCTTTTGCTGTATACAAAGCAGCATCTGCTCGATTTATGATTTGATCAATCGAATCATCAGTTGCTAGTGACTCAGAAACACCTAAACTGATGGTATAGTTAATTGACTTATCTTTTACTTGATAAGATACATTTTCTACTTTCTGTCTTATTTTCTCTGCAACATTATTGGCATTATTAAGGCTTGTAGATGGAAGTAATATAGCAAATTCTTCTCCACCCCAACGACAAACCTTATCTGTGGCTCTAAAAGATAGTTTCATTAACCCAGATAAACTCTTTAATATTTCATCGCCAACAATATGCCCATAATTATCATTAATATTCTTAAAAAAATCAATATCAATAATAATTAATGAAAAAGGCTCTGATAGCACTTTGGCATTCCGAAATTCATGTTCTATAAATCGAGTAAAAGATCTTCGGTTAAGTATACCTGTTAATTCATCAGTATTGGCTTGTTGACTTAATTCATCTTGGCGATTTTCATTGTATCTAATCCACTTAGTGACTCCGATGGCTAATAAACTATAACCAAAAACGAACAATAGCTTGGTTGATATATTGACAACCTCCTCTCGATATATAAAGATTGAATCAAGTGTAATGATAAACAATCCATAAAACACAAAAGAAAACCCGATAGAGGTATAGTAATAAAATCCACTTTTGTTAGTACTGTGTTTTTGAGTAATATAGATAAGATATAAAGT
>JALWML010000256.1 GCA_027083915.1 Lysobacterales bacterium
GCCTTTTCTGATAACATATCGATAGAGTATGTTACCATTTTTGATGTACTGATTAATCAATCTGGTCATTTGTGACTTGGAATATCCAGTTACTTTTTTGAGGAATAAAAGCAATACACTTTTGTCTTTTTTACACCTTTTTGAATACTTCCATCGCACCAGTTCTTTAGTGATGAATGCGTATTTTTCACTTTTACTTTCTTTAACTTGAAAGATAACTTTCTGTGTCCCATCAACAAATTCGGATACTTGTTTAATGGTTTTTAATTGTTCTAATTTCATGATTGTTCTCATATTGCAATCATGAACTAAATTTAAATATTTTGCCAATTACAGGCTCATTTCATATTAGAATAGCTTTTTGCTTCAGGCTCATTCCATATTGGACAAGGCTAATAGTTGTTCTTGTTCTTGTTCTTATGTATAATTTCGAAGTAACCCCTAAAATTGGACAAATGGAAAACATCAATGGCATCAAAAATAGTATTAACCCTCTCTAGTTTATTATTTTACATTTGTGCAAATGCACAAACAGATATTATTTTTAAAAATGGAATGGAATATCCAATGATGCCTCTAAACGATACAGGTATAACTTGGGCTGGCGATTACCCGTCAGGCAACAATGTTGATTGTACAAGCACAACAATCACTTCACCACAAGATTGTAACCAAGGTCGTGATTTCACCCACAACGATGATAGTGATGGTCATGCAGGTTTTAGCTTTACCAAATTAGATGCAAGTGGTACGCCATTAGTCGATCAAAGTGTTGATTATGCCACTACGCCTTGGGCATGTGTACAAGACAATGTTACAGGTTTGGTGTGGGAAGTGAAAACCACCGATGGTGGGATTCATGATAAAAACAATTCCTACCGTTGGGGAGGAATAACTCACCAAGGCAGTAATTTTGGCTTTTATAATAATGATTGGGATGTTTTGGTCAATGGTACAAACTTAGAAAATCTTTGTGGTTTTAACGATTGGCGAGTACCAAATTCAACAGAGCTAATGAGTATAATTGATAATGGTCGCTACAATCCAAGCATAGACACAAATTATTTCCCAAATACAAACAGTTCGATTTTTTGGTCGTCCTCACCCAATGCCATTAATTCTAGCTACGCGTGGTACGTTGTTTTCAGTTTTGGCAACTCCACCAACGGCTCCCGTAGTAGCTTTCGCTATGTGCGGTTAGTGTGTTTCGGACAGTGAAAGTCGAAGGCTTTCATAGGTTGGAGACAGGTAAATAGGTGCTTGGTATGAGGGGGAAGGATGAAGAACAAAGACTTGGAACTTTGGCATAGGTTGCTGGATTTTTATGTGCGAGATAATTGACTCTAGGAATTAGATAAAATCTAGGACCTCCTATTCCCTAAAAGCTAATAAAGGAGCTTTATTATGAAATATAAAATTTTAATTATATTATTAACTACAAATACACTCTCAGCTGCTCAAATCTGCAGACTCGAGTCAGAAGTCCCATCAACCACTCCAGACAGTCGCTTTACCGATAATGGTAACGGCACTATCACAGACAATGGTACAGGTCTAATGTGGCAAAAATGTCAATTAGGTTTATCAGGCAGTAGTTGCACAAACGGTAGCGCAACAATATGTACTTGGCAACAAGCATTAGATAAAGCATACAGCAACACTATAGCAGGCTACAACGATTGGCGATTGCCTAATCATAAAGAACTATTGAGTATTGTCGAACAACGCTGTTTTAATCCCTTAATAAATACCACGTACTTCCCCAATACATCTAGTTTGAATTTTTGGTCTACCTCGCCTGTTTCTAATAACTCTAACCACGCATGGAGTGTCAATTTTTTTGAAGGATACTCCTACCGCGGCAATCGCAATAACAACGAAAGTGTGAGGCTTGTGCGTTTTGGACAGTAAGGGGCGATGCATCTCAGACTTTAGGTATCACGCATTAGCTTCTACGCTACTTTAGTGCATTGGTGGAATATGAAATTAAATTTTAGCTAAGAAAATAGATATAATTATTGGTTTGCTTATTAAACAGTGACTTATGTGTTGTATATTTCTCTATTTTGTTGTTTGAATAATGGTCTCTCACTTGTTAAAATATATTGTCCATTTTGTCTAAATTGCCTATAATGTAAATTTAATCATCGTCAAAGAAAATGAATTCAGTTACCTCAACTCAAGCAAAACAAGAATTTGGTAGTTTAATAATGCGTTCTCAAATTAAGCCTATCAGTGTTACTAAGAATGGAAAGCCAGTGGTTGTCATTATGTCGGAAACAGAATACCAAGCAATGAAATTACAAAATTTGCGTGCAGCACTAATCGAAGGGGAGCAAAGTGGCGATGCTGGACTTCTGGATATGGATGCCATTAAAAATGAAGCACGAAAAATAGCACTTAATGCTACAGGTTTATAAACACCACAAGGCTAAACAAGATTTAATCTCAATTTGGTTGTATTCGTTTGAGAACTTTGGAATCAATCAAGCAGATAAATACCTTGATGAAATTGCAACGTCTTTAAATAATATTGCATCAAACCCAGAAATTGGAGTTAATTGTGAAGGCATTAGGAAAGGATATAAAAAATACCAAATTAACGAGCATATCGTATTTTACAAAGTTATTAATTCTACTATTCAAGTTGTCCGTGTCTTAGGAAATGACATGGATTATTTGCAGCATTTAGAATAAATGACTTTCTAGATTCGAGTATAGAAAGTTTGAACAAAGCATTTTTTTACTTAATTTTTTTGTCCACGCCCTCATTGACAATTTCATAGTAATCATAATATTTGGCAATATACCATGCAATGATTTCAGTGATAACTATCATGCCTAAACAATAGGCAGGAATAACAAATACCGCTACTATTGAAAGGAAATAAAGTGAAAACAAATCTTCTGATAATCCACTTAACCACAAGGAATCAAAATAACACGATTGAAACTCACCTCATAGATTGTCAAAGCCAGAACAATTTTCAGTTAAAAGTAATGGAAAGCCAAAAGTGACAAGATAAGCAATAATACGGAATATTGTTGAATTAAGCATTAAGAAAATACTGAAAACAAGTTGAACCACATTTTAAGGTATGCCTTCCATATATCTAATAAAATTAGTATTAATTGTTTTATCGAACTAAACGCTTCTTTGTCAAAATGTTTTTCAATACCATAGAGCATCAATAGCATTAAAAAGAATAGTAAGATGCCTATTAATAAATAACGTCGAGAGTATTGTGTTTCTTTCCAGGCAATGAGGTTATAAAATAGAATTGTAGGTTGAATAATAAAAAGTATTACAGTAATGATATACCTTTTCTTACCCGCTGCGATAAATAGACTGGCAATCCAACTATAAAAAATTAATAGTGCTGCGGAGCTCAATAAAAAAACAAAAATTATTATTACTAGTGTTTCCATAATTTATACCAAATTTAGTATTGTTGGATTCAGTATGACTTTAGTAGCTTAAGCTTTGAGCAATAGTATCTAAAGATTCAGTAGTTAGTTGTAAGATATAATATGTAGGAAAGCTAAGCACTATAGCTAAGATCAATAGCAGTTGTGCTCTTTTCGTCCTCTTTCGATAGTATATTTGATAAATTATTATTGATACAGGAATCAATAATAACACCAATGAGACTATGTATTTATTTATGCCAGCAGCATGATAAATAGTTAAAAGCCAAGATGTAAAAAATAATGCACCTGATAATACAACTAAAAAAAAGCTTAAAATAGCTAAAGACATTTAACTAATAATGCTCTTAGAATAATAAACATAAGCAGGGATAATCGTAACACACATAATAAACAAGCCAATGATCAGTTGTTTGGCTTGGGTTTTGGCTTCATTCCAGTGTTTAAAGCTGTAGTAAATGGCAACAGGGTTAAGTAGGAAGATAACTATGCCCATGATTTTTTCGTCTTTGCCTAATGCCATAAAGATGGTGTTTATCCAACCGACAAAATATAAAAGGATACCAATACAGGCAATTAGCATGGCAAGGATGATTATAGTTTCGTTCATAGTATATTAACTCGCTCTTTTTAAATGGACTAACAATAAAGAAACAGCCGCTGGTGTCATGCCTTGGATGCGTGTGGCTTGTCCAACGGTTTGGGGTTTTATCTCGGCAAGCTTTTCTGTCAATTCTGCACTGAGTCCAGTAACGGATTTATAATCAAATTGATTGGGGATTGCTTTATTTTCATGCGCTTTTGATTTAGCAATTTCAGCTAATTGACGTTCCATATAGCCTGAATATTGCGCATGGATTTCTATTTGTTCTATAACTTTTTCATCGGTCAACTGATTGGTTAAGCCTTCCACTTCAACTAACATTCCATAATTCATTTCTGGGCGACGTAGCAAATCATAGGCGCTGACTTCTTTATTTAATGGAATATCTGGGTATTTGGCACTAAAGTTTTTGCCGTAAGTATTGTGTGGAGATAAGTGAATATTTTGCATGAATTTAAGCTCATTATCGACACTTTGTTTTTTCTCACAGAATTTTTGCCAACGATAATCATCCACCAAACCCAACTCTCTGGCTTTTGGCGTTAAGCGCATATCGGCATTATCTTCGCGCAATAACAAACGGTATTCAGCGCGTGAGGTGAACATGCGGTAAGGTTCATTAGTGCCTTTGGTAATCAGGTCATCAATTAAGACACCGATGTAAGCCTCGCTGCGTTTTGGAGACCAAGAGTCTTTGCCTTGGGTGTTTAATGCCGCATTCATGCCAGCAATAAGCCCTTGTGCGCCTGCTTCTTCATAACCGGTTGTGCCGTTGATTTGACCTGCAAAATATAAATTGTCCACGTATTTGGTTTCCAATGAATCCTTTAAAC
>JALWML010000257.1 GCA_027083915.1 Lysobacterales bacterium
CTCTGAGGCGGTGGAAAAAAGAATGGAAAATGCTCCAATCAAGGCAAAAAATGAGTCAAATAGCTCGCTATTTGCGAATTTTTTAATGAAGAGTGGTGCATTTTACAACTTTTTTACTCGTTCCACAAGTTGTGCAAAGGTCTCTTTTATAAGCATTCTATTTTGAAATATTGTATCTTTATTGAGTTTAATCAAGTTTTGATTGCACCAACATCAAGAACCACTTGAAATTTTACTAGGTAACCACAGAATTGTAACAGTGATTAAAACTTTGGAGAATAATTATGATTAAGAAACATGGTTTAACTTTAGGTATTTCTCGTGTTGATGAACATGTTTTTATGGAGTTAAAAGCTGTTGGTAAATTAACGCATGAGGATTACCAAAACATCACACCGATGCTTGAATCGACCATTGCAGGTATTGACCATCCAAAGATTAATGTTTTAATTGATGCGACTGAATTTGAAGGTTGGGAAGTGCGTGCTTTGTGGGATGACTTTAAATTAGGTTTAAAACACGGTCAAGAGTTTCAAAAGATGGCAATTGTTGGAAATAAAAAATGGATGTCATATGCCGTTAAGGTTGGCTCGTGGTTTATCGCAGGTAATGCCAAACATTTTGAAGATTTGACTGATGCCATTGTTTGGTTAAATAAAAAATAATCTATGCCTGATTTTAGCACAATGATACAGCAACAATGGTTTGGTTTAATCCTTGTTGCTGTATTTGGTTTTATTACAGGTCTTGAAATGCGCGAATACCTACAGCAACGTGCGCTTGAATTGAAAATTGATAAAAAGCTCACTTTTGGTACTAGTCGCACCTATACTTTTATTGCCATTATTGGTTACATATTTACTATTCTTGATACCACAAAACTGCTATACCTGATTGGATTAATCGTTATTTCCTTATTTTTGGCACTTTTTTATTTTAAAAAATTACAAACCAACCATTCACATAGCATTCAACCTTTAATGGTTTTATTGGTTTATAGCTATGGTGCAATTGTTGTGTTGTTACCTTTGTGGATGCTGGTTTTAGTGTTTGTAATAATTATTTTCACATTAAACGCCAAACCATTAGAATTACATTTAACTAAAATAATTGAGCCCAATGAAATATTTACTTTGGCTAAATTCCTATTGTTGATGGGTGTGATTTTACCACTTATGCCACACCAACAAATCTCAGATATCATCCCCACATCACCTTATAAAATTTGGCTTACTGTGGTTATCATTTCTGCCATTTCTTATATAGGATATTTGCTCAAACGGTATATTTTCACCAAACAAGGCTATTTTTTAATGGGAATAATTGGCGGAGTTTATTCCAGTACAGCAACCACTATTGTTTTGGCCAAAAAGGCCAAAAGTTTAAAAAATTATGACCATAACCTTAATGCTGGTATCGTTTCTGCTACAGGTATGTTGTACATTCGCCTGTTTGTTTTAACCACAATTTTTAACCCTGATATCATTAAACACATTGGTTTACCATTAGGGTTAATGGCTGTTTTGACTTTTGCTGCAGCTTTTATCGTAAAACGTCATGCTAAGAAATCCAGCAAAAATGCAATGATAGAAACAACTAAAAGCAACCCTTTAGAATTACAAGTGGCTTTAGTTTTCGCTACATTATTTATGGTTATGACGGTAATTACCCAATACGTGGTGAGCCACTATGGCCATGTCGGATTAAACTTTTTATCCTTTATTGTTGGCTTTACCGATATCGACCCTTTTGTTTTATCCGTCCTTACTGGGCATTTTAAAGGCATTACTGCCAATCAAGTATCTTCAGCCATTCTTATCGCTGCTGCCAGTGATAATTTGCTCAAAGCCACTTATGCTTACTTTTTTAGTGGTAGAAAAAATACTAAGCCAGCTATATTTGCTTTGTTAATTTTATCTGCCATAACTTTGGCATTAGGACTTTTATTCTAATTTATGAATCATAATGATTTAATCATTCAATTTTACAAATAACAAAAGAGCCTTATAATGGAAACCTAATCACACAAATGAGGATTTTATTATGAATAACGAAAACACAGTGGCAGCATTTCCACAATTAAATGCACCAGCTCCTTTTTTTAAAGCTGAAACAACACATGGCACAAAATCGCTAGATGATTATAAGGGGAAATGGTTGGTACTTTTTTCACACCCTGCTGATTTCACACCGGTTTGTACAACTGAATTTATGGCTTTTGCAAAACGCCATAGCGATTTTGCTAAAATCAATACCGATTTACTTGGCTTGTCAATTGACAGTTTATTTTCACATATGGCATGGGTGGATAATATCAAGAAGAATTTTGATATTGATATACCATTCCCAATTATTGAAGACTTAAGCATGACAGTTGCCAAAAGTTACGGCATGATTCATCCAGGCGCTGCTGATACTTCAGCTGTGAGAGCTACCTTTATTATTGATGACAAGGGCATTTTACGTGCGATGGTTTATTATCCAATGAGTAATGGTCGTAGCATTGATGAAATACTAAGACTTGTCAAAGCCTTACAAACTTCTGATAAGCATGGTGTTGCAACGCCAGAAAACTGGCAGCCTGGCGATAAAGTCATTGTACCACCACCTAAAACAGTAGCCGATGCCAAAAAACGGGTCAATGAAGGCTATGAATGCACGGATTGGTATTTTTGTAAAAAATCACTGTAAAAAATCTTCGCATCACGCAACAAGGCGACAGGCTTCGGACTGTCGCCTTTTTTCTTAACTCATACTGATTGAGGAAAGTTAATCAAGTGCCTTAAGTCTTTACCAAATTTTTTCAACTGGTAATCTTTGAACCTTATACTATCCTTCATACTATCAATTTCAAGTTCGATAAGAGGACGAGCAAGCGAACCCATAATTACAGGAGCTGTATAAACAATTAATTGGTCAACCAATTTTTGATTGATAAAATTTCCTGCTAGCCTCGCACCTGTTTCTACTAATAATTCATTAACTTGCTGCTTGCCTAACCAAACCAACACTGCATTTAGGTCAATCACTCCATTGACTGTTGGCATGGGAACAACATCAACTCCTTGAGACTCCAGTTGTTTAATTTTTTCAAAATTAAGACTAGCGGTCATGATAACTTTTCGACCTAGTCCCTGTAAAATTTTTGCATCAAAATTAATACGTAAATGTGTATCTAACACCACTCGCATGGGTTGATAATTATCAAAATCATTGGGAAGCTTACGGTATTTTTTAGCTAATTCATCAACACGAACCCTTAACTGACAATCATCTTGAAGTACGGTTTCAATCCCCGTCAATATTGCATGACTTCTGGCGCGCCAATACTGCACATCGGCACGAGCTTTTTTACCAGTAATCCAATAACTTTCTCCATTTTCCATGGCTGTTCTACCATCCAGAGACTGTGCCATTTTTAAACGCACAAAAGGCAAACCCGTTTTCATGCGGTGAAAAAAACCAATATTAAGCTGCTCGCCTTTTCTTGTCTGGCTTGACATCTTTACCTTGATACCTGCCGCCTTTAACTTTTCTATGCCTTTTCCTGCCACCAAAGGATTGGGGTCTTTGTTGCATATAATGACTTTTTTTACTTTCGCTTTAATTAATGCATCGGCACAGGGCGGATTTTTACCAAAGTGACTGCACGGTTCAAGCGTAACAAATGCTGTTGCTCCTTGTGCAAACTCATCCGCATTTTCTATCGCAAAAACCTCTGCATGTGGCTCACCCACTCTTTTGTGGTAACCTTTACCAACAATATGACCACGGCTAACAAGCACACATCCCACTCGCGGATTGGCGGTGGTGGTGAACAGACCTTTTTTTGCTTCTTTCAAAGCTTTTTTCATGTAATAAGCATTGTGATTCATAAGTGATTTGGAAAACCTTTGTTTAAAACTTCCATCATTGCTCGACGATTTTTGTATGTCTGGCTAAAGTATGCAAGAAGTTCTTTAATAGTATTCTCGCTATTTGGAATACGCGATAATGTCTTCATGTATTTGACCACTTGGTTATAAAATGCTCTTCCTGTTTGTTCAGCATGTTTTTTTATACTCTTCTCGTACATCTTAATTAGTTCATTAGGAAATAGTTCTATCAAGTATTTACTGTAGCCATCAATTAACTCAATTCTATCTGCGTTAAGTTGTATAAGTTTTAATAACCTATCGTAGTATTTCTCTACCACAAAAATATCCGCTATTTCTTGAGCAGCACCTAAGCCACCAAATTTATTTTTTTCTTTAATGTCCTCTATAATAGATTCACATTTTTCAACCCAATCCTTCTTAGTGTAGGTGGCTTTTAATTGTTGGTAATAGTCCATATTATGGTAACTGTTATTGAATAAAACTTCTGTCCATTTACGAATTGCAGTTTTATTCTTTTCTAATTTTGCCGTTTCTAACAGTTTTTTATGCCAATAATTAGCGGTCCCTGGGTGTCTTTTTTTATTAGCAATTTCAATACCTTTTTCACACAATTCTTTTACCAGTGAATAATCTTGTGCCAATATTGCTTGTTTTACCTTAATTTTACGAATTTCCGAGTAATAAATGTTTTTTTGTATGAGGTCTTGAGCGAGTTCTTCTTGTTTGCTATTAAGGTAATAATTGATTTTCTCGACCAAGAACTGGGTAAGGCTATAGTCATTTTCATCAAGTTTGGCTTTGTCAATTTGCTTATCTAGTATTTTCAGGTACTGGTTTTCCTGTTTCTTGGTTGTTATTAATAGAGGCAAAACACTTAAAAAATTACTTTCAAAACAAAAGTCACTGTATTTTTCTTTGGGCAATTCTTTTAAGCAATAATTGAATAATTCATCTTTAAGCTCAGGG
>JALWML010000258.1 GCA_027083915.1 Lysobacterales bacterium
TAGTAGAAGCCTTAGTAGTGTTACCTTTATATCAGACTGGGTTGCTATATTTATCAATATTAACCTTACGACTATTGTCATTGGCTTGTTTAACCGCCGCTAGCATTGCATCGAGCTGATTGCGCCCAAACACACGACCATTAAGTATTACCGTGTCGATAGTACGCGTATTGCCAATATCTACCAGTGGGTTCTTGTTGAGCAATACCAAATCCGCTCTTCGCCCAACATCAATAACCCCAGCATTGCTACGCATTAATTTCGCTGGATTTACAGTGGCAGTCGTCAGTGCTTGAGCTGTACTCATGCCTGATGCGTTTAGTGAATCAAGTTCATCGTGTAGTGCAAAACCTGGCACGACTAAGTTTCCGCCTGAATCTGTTCCAGCGATCAAGTGTACACCACGACGAACCATTGCTTTTAACAGAATATGGTGCGCTTGGGCATAAGCTTTCCAGAAAATTTCATTCCTTTTGTATCCTTCCTCGTTAATATCACTGACTGCTTCGAATTGATTATAGCCAGGAAGCCAACCAACTTTATAGCCGGCAACTTCTTCGGTGCCTTCAACAAGTCCTGGGTTGGCATACTCAATAGGTATCTGTTTTAGCACCATCTCAAGATTGCTGAATTGGTTGTAGAAGCTTTCAGAATACCGCAATACTGTGTTTACAGTAATGTCGTTCGCCAATAAGTCATCTATAATCTCATCACAACGTGCTTCAACATAGGCATAGAAGGCTTCGCTGCCTTTTTCATTAATCGACCCAAATTCTCGAATCAGTACACGAACAATTTCCTCAATATGAGCAATTTCAGTCTGTTGCGTTACCGCAAGTTCAGATAGTTCTAATGTCAAGGGTAAATGACCTATTGTTGGAATCCCGAGTTCGGCTGCCAACTTATTTACTGCTCGGTAACTAGGCATATCAAGGTGGTAAGTTTTAATGGCATCGTAACCTTGCTCTACAAACTCTTTTACCATACTCTTAGCATCTTCAACGCTGTGTGTATTTTTATGAAAGGTTATAAATTCCATAAAGACACCTTTGAAATAGCTCCATGAATCAATAGGAGGAGAAGTTACAAATAAACGAGGACCAACGCGACCTTGCTCGATTTCTTCACGTAATTTCAAACGCTCAGGAGACCCACCTAAGTCACGAACATGAGTGACACCGTTAGCAACATAAAGTAATAGGTCATTAGGACTTTTTAATAGATGCATGTGAGAATCAACTAAGCCAGGAATGAGGTATTTGCCATACCCATTAATAACTCTCGCATTGAAAGGTATTGTACCACCGACAGTCACTGAAATAATCTTTCCACCATCGACAACTACTGTATGGTTGGGAAGCATTGTTTGACCATCGGGTGAGAGTATGTTGACTTCTGTAATCGCTGTGAGTTCCATCGGTCTAGTAAAAACCGTAGAATCAACTACCTCGGTGTGCGAACCATAGATAAAATTGACATTGCTTTTAAACCAAATTAGATAGACTGTTACAAAAATTACTGCGGTAATTAAGAGACCAATAAGCCATTTTGATAGTGTTTTTAACATAGGTATATTCCCATAAAAATGTTGAAGACCCTATTTCAACATTTGAATAAGAATGATGCGTCCAGTTTTATATGATTAGACGTCCAAGATTATAATCTTGGCACTTACTCAGGCTAAAGAATCGCTGCTTATGAAGTTTTTTTTGTACTGACTCGGGGTTAGCCCTGTTAGTTTTTTAAATATGGCGTTGAAACTGCTTTTTGACGAAAAACCTGCATCTAGCGCTAGGTCTATTAATTTTTTATCGCTTTTTTGATCGAGTTGTTGGCAGACTTCAGCGACCCGATATTCGTTGATAAACTGATTAAAGTTTTTGCCACCGTGTTGGTTTAGTGTTTCAGATAAATGATGCATACTGACGCCAACTTTTTCAGAAAGACTTGCTAAGGTAAGTTCACTATCGCGGTATAAAGCCAACTCTTTAACTTGTTCTTGCACCAAACTCAAAATGCTTGAACGTAATCCTTGATCCAACAAGCCATTTGAGGGTTGATTACTTTTTTGGGTTGTTGGTTGTGCCAATTGCTCTTCGAGTTGCACAATATGAAACAGACTTGGGTTTCGCCAATGCACAATGGCAATTAAATAGATAAATACCACCAACAATAAATAAGCTATATTCTTTGCGACGGGTCCGATGCTAACCACAGCAAATAACCCAATCAAACTCCAAAACAAAATCATTGAAAATATAAGACTCCATAGCCACTTAAAAGTATCTGGGTTATAGGATGATAATGTTTGTTTAGCTTTAGTTTGATAGTTGTTAGTCATCCTTATCGTTAACAAGATGTAAACTAATGCTTGGCCATAAAAAATGGCTGTTGTTGTGGCGTACCATAAATTTGTAAAGTCAGGTATTTGCGTGACAAATTCTAAAGCTCTTGAGGGAGAGAAAATAATGTCATAATTAATTAAGTAACATAATCCCAAAGGCAACAAATGAATGAGATCACTTAGCTTTAGCGATAAGAGTGTGATAGCAGTACGGCAGTACAAATAATTAAGTGCGCCATAACTCGCTGGTAAGAACACTAAAAGACCAATCAGCCAAGTATATTGACTCTCCCCTTGCGCGACTATCAACGGAAGTATAAGAGTGGTCGCTAACAACAAACAGTAAAAACCGAGTATCTTGCTGGCGTGATTTACCCTCTTGTCAGTGACTAAAAGAATAAATAATAAAAAGCCCTGAAGTGCTCCAATGGCCAATATAAAAGTCTGAATTTGAGACATGCTGAGTTACGGATTCTGCCAATAGGTAAGTTTAAATAGTTTACCATTTGTCAAAAATTAATCAAGAGTGCCTTTATTAATACCGTATAATGTTTTACGATAAATGTAGCACTTATAATTTACACTTATTTAGTAATGAGTCATAACAAAATATTAACTCTTTTATGGTATAATCACGACCCTTTTGAATTTTAGGTAAATCAATGACTCAAACGTGGTTAGTTACAGGTGGTGCTGGCTTTATCGGTGGAAATTTTATTTTGCAACAAGTGCTTGATAAAAAACGAAATATTATCAATTTAGACAAGTTAACCTACGCAGGAAACCTTGATACCCTTGCACAACTTGATAACAACGAAAATTACACTTTTGTGCAAGGTGATATTGGTGATAATGACTTAGTTGCAAAGTTAATAGAAAAACACCAACCCGATGCCATCGTTAATTTTGCCGCGGAAAGCCATGTGGATCGCTCCATTGATGCGCCCGATGATTTTATCACCACCAATATTTTAGGCACATTTAATTTACTCAAACATGCTTTGAATTATTACAAATCATTAACAAATGATAAAAAAAATAATTTTAGGTTTTTACATGTTTCAACTGATGAAGTTTATGGTTCATTAGGTGATACGGGTTTATTTACTGAAACCACTCCCTATTCGCCCAATTCACCTTATTCAGCTTCAAAAGCCTCATCAGATCACTTAGTTCGAGCTTATCACCACACCTATGGATTGCCGGTTTTAACCACTAATTGTTCTAACAATTACGGTCCTTTTCAATTTCCTGAAAAACTCATACCCTTAATTATTACCAAAGCATTAAATTTTGAACCCTTACCTGTTTACGGTGATGGCAAGAATGTTCGTGATTGGCTTTATGTGGAAGACCATTGCAGTGCCATCGAAACAGTTATTAATAAAGGAAAAGTTGGCGAAGTGTATAATGTCGGTGGTAATGAAGAAAAACAAAATATCCAAGTGGTTCACGCTTTATGTGACATTTTGGATGAATTACGACCAGTTGCAGGTAAATGCCGAAGAGATTTAGTCACTTATGTCACCGATAGACCAGGACATGACCAGCGTTATGCCATTGACTCATCCAAATTACAGAATCAATTGGACTGGAGTCCATCTGAATCTTTTAATAGTGGCATTCGGAAAACAGTTCAGTGGTATTTAGACAATAAAAAATGGAGCGATCGGGTTTTAGATGGTTCTTATGCAGGTCAACGATTAGGTCAAGATAGAGACAGAGAAGTTTAATGAAAAGAAAAGGCATCATTTTAGCTGGGGGTTCGGGCACACGTTTGTACCCATTAACGCACTCAATCAGTAAACAATTACTACCAATTTACGATAAACCGATGATTTATTATCCACTAACAACACTAATGTTAGCGGGTATCCGAGATATTTTAATTATCAATACACCACACGAACAAGCTTTGTTTCAAAAATTACTCGGCGATGGTTCCCAATGGGGCATTAATATTACCTATGCTGCCCAACCAGATCCAGGTGGTTTAGCTCAAGCTTACTTGATTGGTGAAAAATTTGTCGATAATCACCCTTCGTGCTTAATCCTAGGTGACAATATTTACCACGGTTCTGGCATGGTTGACTTATTAAACAAAGCCGATGCTCGAACAACTGGTGCAACCGTCTTTGGCTATCGAGTCACTGACCCTGAGCGTTATGGCGTAGCCGAATTTGATGCATCAGGCAAAGTCATTGATTTAGAAGAAAAACCTAAAAACCCTCGCTCAAACTATGCCGTTACTGGTTTGTATTTTTACGATAACCAAGCCTGTGATATTGCCAAAAACCTCAAACCTTCACCACGTGGCGAATTGGAAATCACCGATTTAAACAAAGTCTATTTGCAACAAGATGAATTGATGGTAGAGCTCATGGGACGAGGATATGCCTGGCTTGATACAGGAACACACGATTCCTTAACCGATGCCAGCAACTTTATTGCCACCATCGAAAAACGTCAGGGCATCAAAATAGCCTGCCCTGAAGAGA
>JALWML010000259.1:0-3763 GCA_027083915.1 Lysobacterales bacterium
CTGTTTTTAAGATGAAGTTTTTATTGCTGGTTGTATTCGTTCCTGAAACGCTAATAGGTTGAGCATCTAATGGGTCGCAACTTCCAGGAAAGCAAAAATCATTGCCATATTTAACATCAAGTAAAATATTATCGGTACTTGTTGTTAAATAATAAGTTCCAGCAGGAAGACCACGGGTGATGTATTCACCTGAGTCATTAGTAATAGAACTGCCCATAAATGTTCCTTGGTCATTATAAACATTTATGGTGACGTCTTTGATTGGCGCATTTTGGATAAAATCATTAACTTTTCCAGTAATAATGGCTCCTTGAAGCAAACCAAAATCAACAACAGGAGCAGAAGGTGTTCCTGAACTTGATTTATTAACAACTACTGGTAAGACAATGGGTGTGCCTGTTGTCACATCACAATCTGCCAAACATGGCAAGCCATCATACAATATATCAATCCAACCAACAGGTGCAACACCTCCAATATTGTGAAAACTACTGACGAAAAATGGTAAATCAGAGCCATAACCCGTGCGTGCATAATATGTACCATCAGGTAAGCCAGAAACTTCAAAAGTCCCTATTGCAGGCCCTCCAGGAATATCTCCACGACTGGTAGTTGCCCAGTTAGCAAATTTTACAACGCCTGGACTCATTTCTTTATAGACAAGTACGTGAACCCCACCAATCGGTGCTGAAGTGCCTAAATCGGTTACCGTTCCAGTAAATGTGTTGCCAGTCGTTAAAGCAAAATCAATTCCTGTAGTGGTTGCCTCAGCGACGACATTTACATTTGGGCTAGATAAGTCACATGCAATTCCCGCACAAGGGACATCGTTGTATTTTTCATTAACATAAGGGGCGGTTAACTGTCCTTGAAACATAGAGCCTGTTCTAACGGAATAATTTCCTGCTGGTAGACCTTTAGCGGCTGTATAAGTTCCATCATCATTAACAAAGGCAGAGCCAATCACATCACCAGATGCATTGATAAATTGTACCTGTTCTTCAAACATGGGAACAGAAAGAGGCATACCAGCAGTATCGGTTATGGTTCCAGAAATAAGACCTCCCTTTTCTAAAAGAAAGTTTATTCCAACTTTGTTTTCTAATGGTGCAAGTGTGACTAAATCACCTGAGTTGCGATAACAACCACCATAATAGCAAGGCTTGTTGCTATATAATTCTCGTTGATAATAACCTTTTCCATCACCTTGAATGTAATAGTTTCCAGGAATAAGACCACCTAGAAAAAATGATCCATCTGCCATTGGATCACTATCTGTCCCATATACAATTTGGTATCCTAAAGGTCTATTTAATTCACTAAATAAGATTATTGTTGAATAATTAGGTAGAGCATCTAAGGTAATTCCATCCACGAGGTTACCTGCAATTGAAGCGCCAACATTAAATGAAAGATCTACATTATTAATGGTGTTAGCTGAATTAATTGTTAGGATTGTTCCAACACCAGATCCATTGCTTAATAGTTGATCACAAAAATTACACTCAACACCACCATAAATTTGGGGTATGTGAATATTGGTTCCTTCCAAATTGTCGTAGGTGTAAAATCGGTAGTCTCCATCAGGAATACCTTTTATTGAGAAATCGCCAGTTAGTGTATTAATATCAGCATCGAAATAATAATTATCTGAGCCATCAGAGCTCACTAGGCTACGATATAGTGTGTTGACGGGGGCACCTGTAATGACATCGGTAAAGGAGCCATTGATTGTTCCACCAACTTCAGGAGTAAAATTTATTCCAGTTCTTGTTTCTGCTGCTACAATAACGATATGATTAGAAATATCGGGAGTTCTACAGAGACCTCTGTAAACCGTACAGATTACATTTGAGGTTGAATCCCACATATAATTCAAATAAATGTCATTGTAGTTTCCTTGATATACAATATAAGTACCCGCATTCAATCCTGTGAAGCTAAAGTCTCCGCTGGCGTTGGTTGTTGCGGTTGCGACTTGAGTTTGTTCTCCTGCCAAAATCTCGTGTAATTGAATGTTTTGAAATTCAAGTGCTGTGCCCGATGTGTTTTCAACATGGCCACTAATACTGGCTGTACCTCCAAGAGTTTTTGTAGATTTTATCGGTTTCTTATCTTGAAGCTGTGTAAAACGTTTTTCATACTGTTGCGGTGACAGAAAATGTTCAGCTTTCAGTTCCTCAAGAATGTTTAATTCGTCCTCATAACTCAATTGTTGATTGGCAAGTGACGCCGTTGTAATGGCAAATAAAAATAGTATTTTTGAAATCATAGCTTTCCCCATAAAATTGTTCCTATTTAACTTAATACGTTTTTTTTCATAATTTAGTGACATAAGTGAAGAAAAAACTTCCTGATGACTGTTTTAATTATATGTTAAAACACTAAATAAAATCTGATTGTTTTATGATTCTTTGCTGATTTTGTGATTAAACATTCTGGCGATTTCATAGTTGTATTAATAACTTGTGCTATCATTGTGGTTTCTATACCGTGATTTGGTTATTATATGTTTAGTGGAAAATTTAGTGAAAACTCTATGAATGACAGTCAACAAAGGAACACTATTGGATTAATCTTATTAATTTCGATGTTATTGGTTTGTATTTTTCCAGTCTCTGCAAAGAAAAACATTGTAAATTTGAGTGAAGGTGACACACCTCCACATTATTTAGGTAAAACAGCAAGCGGTGAAAAAATAAATTTAGAGGATTTGAAGGGAAAGGTTGTTATTATTTCTTTTTGGGCTTCGTGGTGTAAACCGTGTTTACAGGAATTGCCAGTTTTGGATAGTATTCAAAAAAAATTAGGTGACAAGATTAAAATCATAGCAATTAATTATAAACAAGACAGGAAGTTATACCGAAAAATAAGGCACAAATTAAGAGATATAAGTTTAACCATGTTGAGTGACCCAATGGGTTCATTAGGCAAAAAATTTGGTGTTAAAGCTATCCCCAATATGTTTTTGATTTCAAAAGATGGCACGATTGCTTATCATGGGGTTGGTTATGGAGAAGAATCCTTAGGTAAAATAATAAAAAAATTAAACAAAGAGCTTTAAGACGGTATCTCTTTAAATAATTAAATTTTCTAAATCTAAATTTATGTTCTTTTTGGTTGGTGTTTGATGTGACCAGCTATGCCCTAAAGAAATTAACTGCTCCATATGATAAATAAATGGCGTATTGAGTTTATCCCATGGTTGGATAGAGTATTCTGCAAAGAGTTTTTTTACCGCTTTGGTATTTCTTTTTTCTAACTTAAGTTTTTGCCCCGTTTGGTTAAACTTAACTGTTAAATCTAGTGACTCAGAACCGCTATAGGTTAAAGTGCCACAACCATTTGGAAAATGAAATGGTTTGTTTGTATTCCATTTAAAAGATTGACTGGAGTTGATGATTTCAAAATTTTTGATGCAATATATAGCACCTTGAGAGCGAAACAATTGATAAAATTCATTTTTGTAATGAGGGTTTTTATCTTTAGCTGCATAGATAAAATCATGTGTGATTTGTTTTAGTGCTTTGGTGTCAGGTGTTGGCATCCCCTTGTGGCTTAACCAATGGTAAAGCAAAGTAGCTTGTAGGTTTGTAGGTAATCCATTGAACCGAGAGCGGGGTAGTTCTTTAGTTTGGAAGTCACATAAATGATTTAATAAAGATAAGGATTGTTTAGTATTTTTTGCACTTCTTGCTATATTACTAATGGCTTGAGGAAACTGGGATTGTAAATCTGGAAGGATTTCGTTACGGATATAGTT
>JALWML010000259.1:3773-4825 GCA_027083915.1 Lysobacterales bacterium
TTCTTTGAGTTGCTCTGGTGAATAGTCGAGTAATGGGCGAGCAATAAATCCATGAGAAAATTTTCTTAATTTATCAATGCCTGTAAGTCCAGCAATACCAGTCCCACGTAATAATTTGAGTAAAACTGTTTCAGCTTGATCATGGCTATGGTGTGCGGTGAGTAAAATTTCATTGGCTTTAAGGTGCTTTGTGAAAAATTCATATCGCGCTTTGCGGCAACTGTTTTCACTAGCATCAGCTAAATTGGCTTTTTCAACGATTAATTCAATGTCGAGTTTATCACAGCTTATTTGGCAGTGACTTTGCCAATCATCAGCTTCATCTTGCAGACCGTGATTGATGTGAATAGCTCGAACATTTTTCGATTGTGAAAAGAGGTGTAAGAGAGCAGTGGAATCAGCCCCACCACTGTAAGCAATCAAATAGCCTTCGCAAGCAGGAAGGCTATCAATTATGTCTTTAGGCTTGAGCGTCTTGGTATACGCCATAACTCATGAGGCGTTGGTAACGCCTTTTAATCATTTCATCAGTATTCATTTGTTCAAGTTTGTCTAGTTCTTGTTGAATAGCAACAGCAAGTGAATCTGCGACTTGCTCGACATTTTTATGCGCAGAGCCCAATGGTTCTTCAATAATTCGATCTATTAAGCCAAGTTTTTTTAATTTTTTAGATGTGATTGATAATGCTTCAGCCGCTACATTTGCCTTTTCAGCCGTACGCCAAAGAATTGAAGCACAACCCTCAGGTGATATCACTGAATAGGTGCTGTATTGCAACATCATAGTGCAATCACCGACACCAATAGCCAGCGCACCACCCGAGCCACCTTCACCAATAACGGTGCAAATAATGGGAACACGTAAATCAGACATTTCGGCTAAATTACGCGCGATGGCATCATTTTGACCGCGTTCTTCCGCACTAATACCTGGATGAGCACCTGGTGTATCAATAAAAGTAAGAATTGGTATATTGAATCGTTCGGCCATTTTCATGAGACGTAGGGCTTTGCGATAACCTTCAGGTCTTGGCATGCCGAAATTACGCTTG
>JALWML010000260.1 GCA_027083915.1 Lysobacterales bacterium
CTTCCAGGTTTAAGCACAAACAAGGTCTAACCACCCAAAATAATGTTTTTGATGCGAGTTTATGTTTCTATATCGGGATTTGGGTATTAGTTAAAATGAACCTCCAAGCTCGAAAATTAGACTTAATTGAACACTTACTTCAGATTAAAGACGAAAAAGTCATTAATCAGATTGAGCTTTTAATTGATAAGTCAAAACGAACTTCTCTTTCACAAGATGAATTAATTTCAAGAGCACAAAAATCTAACCTTGATTATCAAACTGGCAAGTTTAAATCACAGCAACAATTAGAAATAGACTCCAAACACTGGTAAAATTATGAAAATCATCATACTATTAATAACAATTTTTAATACCTCAATTTCCTCTTCAAAGTCTTTATTTACAAATAAAACCAATGAGATAAAAGCTCTAAAATCTATATACGTTGTAACAGACACAACTATGGTTGAATTAATTAGTAAATCAAAATATGGGTTAAATGAAGATTATAATTTAAAACTGGGCAAACAACTATTTAACGTTATAGAAAAAACTCTAAAAAATAAGACCAATGCGGATTTTACCCATTCATTAAATACTATTGGCTTAAAAAATCAAGAAAATGTATATTTTCTTGATTACAAAGACCATAGCAAAAAACTTTATTTACCCTTGATAGACAAAGAAAACCTTTTCCCAAAATCAGAACAATTCCTAATTGAAACTAATCAAATAGCTGATAAAGCATACGATTCATCAAATCCATCATTTGGAATGCATAAAAAATATCAAAAAAAAATGCTTAAGAATCAATTTCTTACTATTAAAAAATTAGGCTTAGAAGATGGTGAAGCTGTATTAATTCTTTTAACTAGCGGTGTGAAAGTACCAACCAAAACAACTATTAAAGGTGCAGTTGTGTCATCTATCTTAACTCTTGGAATGTTAACAATAGCTAAAGTATCAGTTACCAATATGAATATATTATTAATTTCAAACAAAGGAGAGTTAATTTGGGCTGGAAAAGTATTAAGACAAGGCACATTTGGAAGTAATTGGAAACAAACACTATTATTTAAAAAAACATTAAAAGGATTTCCAAAGATTTAATTTTCGATACTCTAATTTTTCTCACTCGCGCACCCGCTATCTGCGTTGGTAGCGTATATCTTTGATACAACGAATACCATATAATTTAAACAGCTCTGTATTCCCACGCAGAGCGTGAGGAACGAGGAAAAACTTCCGTGAAACTTGTACGATTAAAACCATCATAAATTCAAACAAAACCACGATTCCCAATGATTTTGCCGCGTCGTTCTTCCTCGCAATGACCTAGTTTTTTTATTACCTTTGCGTGCCTTTGTGCCTTCTTTGCGAGCTTCGCGTTACGCTTTTAAAAATCTCCGTGTAACTCTGTGCCACCTCTGCGAACCTCTGTGTTACTTATTCTTAAACAAAGCCACAATCCCCAAATTCATCTCCAAACCCAACGCCAAGTTCATATTTTGGATGGCTTGGGTGGCTGCGCCTTTTAGGAGGTTGTCAATACAAGCACAGATTACTAAGTGTTTACCTTTGATGGTGAAGCCACCAATTAATACATTGTGGGTATTTTGTACTTGAGTAACTTCGGGGATTTGTTTGCTCACTTTTATCAGCTCAAATTGTTTATAAAAGTCTTGGTATATTTGCTCAATCTCGTGCTCGGTTTTTTCTTCTTTTAAGTTTATGGAAATAGTTAAGTGTATGCCTCTAAAAAATTCGGCAACATGGGGCATAAGGTTGACTTGGTGATTTAATACACGACTGACTTCTCTTTCGTGAATATGATCGACCAGTTTGTAAGGCATGAGGTTATCTTTGAGTAGCTTTGGGTTATTTTTATCGCTGGGTTTACTGCCAGCTCCTGAATATCCCGAAACACCAAATATATGTGGCGTGCCATCAAGCAAATCAACAATAGGCATTATGCCAAGTTGTGAAGCGGTAGCATAACAGCCTGGATTGGCAATTAGTTTTTTACCAATTATTTCTTTTTGACGTGTTTCAGGCTGTCCGTAAGTCCATGTATCATCAAATCGGAAGTCTGAACTTAAGTCGATTATCACGCACTTTTTACCGATTTTAAGCCATAAGTTCTGATTTTTAGCTGCAATATCATTCGGCAAGGCTAAAAAAATAACATCTATATCTTTATTGTCGAGTCCTTCTAATTCATCGGCACAATAACATAACTCACTATCAGAAAAATCCTCAACAATCTCGGCAACTTTCTTGCCGTTGTATTCGCGTGAATAGGCAGCGACCAATCGAGTGTTTGGGTGTTTATCGATAAGTTTTATCAGTTCAAAACCAACATAACCCCGTGCACCAACTAAGGCAACTTTAATTTTTTTACTCATATTTATTGCTCCTGCCAACTATCGGCATAATCTGCTCCAACTTGCATACATTCTATCGCCTTTTCTAATGGCATTCCGCAACTAAAGACTATCCAATTATCCTTTTTGTAACTGCAATCAGCTTGTTTGTAATACCACATGTTTATTTTATTTGTGCTACGAGAACGCCAATAAATTTGTGGGTATACGCTTAACATGTGTTGCCAAATCGCTTTTCCTAAACCTTGTCCTTGGGCTTGGGGCGTGACGGCAAATTTGTTTAGGTATGCCTTGCCATCGTGTCCTTGTGTGACCAATGCAACGGCTTGCCCTGATTCGGATATAAAAATGGACTTGAGTTCTATCTCATCAAAAAAATTGGCTCTTAATTTCTTACCAAAGGTGTTTTCTAACAAGCTTATCAATTTAAGTTTAACTGCCGAACCAATGAGTTGGTGATGGTTGATGTTTTCTCCCATGCATATAAACGTGCCTTTGCCTTTGTGAGTAAACAACTCTTTGCCCAGCTCACTGGCAGCGGTAATTGAGACACTCAGTTTACGTGGCATAGGTTTGAGCAGTTGGTAAATTTGTTGGATTTTTAACTTCATTCCCGAATGCAACCACGGTTGTTGCATAAGGTTATCGTATTGGTTGTGTAATTGTATAGCAGAAATCAATTGATCATTTTCATCCAACATACCACCTGTTGGTGTGACGAAAATCACTTTGGCAGGTTTTGATTCCCAAACGAGTTTACGAATAGCAATATCGGCGTTGATATTCAGCACATTGCCTTCGTCGTCTGTACCAACACAACTCAAAACAGGCACTTGTTTATCCTTGATGGCTTGATTGATTTCATCCAGTTTTACTTGTTTAATTTTACCCACATGACCGTATTTGGCTTTATCCAAATAATCACAGGAGAATACCTTATTGAATATGCTTTTTGTTTTTATATCATGTTGCGCTAAAGCATCGAGTAATTGCTGATGCACATCTTTGATAACAGGCTGAATTAATTCAATGGTTTTATCATCGGTGATGCGTAATCCATCCAGTTTTTGCACAGGCACGTTTTGTTTGCTGGTTTGTGCATCAATTTGTGTGCCTGCTCCATGCAAAACAATGGGAATCAAGCCCAAATGGGTAATTAATGACAAGGATTGTGCCAACTCTTCAAGCTGGGTTGCGATGACATTGCCACCGACTTTGACCACGGCAAACTTGACTTGTTTATCGTCTTTGTATTGATCCAAATAATACTGTGCTTCGGTAGAATGACCTAGCTGCAATAATACTTGTTTGATTAAATTTTGTTTAGCTTGCATGAATAATTCCTTGGTAAATGTTGTAGATTTTTTCAAGCTGAGAAACCTCAACCCACTCATCTATGGTGTGAGCTTGTTTGATATTGCCAGGCCCTAAAACAATGGCAGGAAATCCTGCTTGTGAAAACAAAGCCGCTTCTGTCCAAAAATCAACAGGATTTGCGACTTCAATGGCTTGTTTTGAACAAAAAGCAAGACTGGCTTTATCGTTTTGTCCATCAGCAGGCAAAGGCGGTGCCATCATGCCTGCTCTAAATTGTGCATTTTTATCAAATACTTGCATGTTTTCAAAAATTTCCTTTGATGAAACGCCTGAAGGAACGCGTGCACTAAAATCAAGTTTAACCTTTTCTGCAATCATATTATTTTTCTCGCCACCTTTGATGACACCAACATTAAAACAGATGCCTGCAGGATTTTCGTCTTTAACGAAACTTCCTGCATAACATAAAGCTTGAAACAACCATTTATTGGCTTTGTGTATAGCGTTTTCTTCTAAAGCAATCGCCATGGAGGAATGTCCACACACACCACTAAACTCGATATAAGTTGAAAGATACCCACGATGCGAAACCACCGCTTTGGCATTGGTCGGTTCGGCAATGATGATTTGTTGGTACTGCGACAAATCGTTGTTATCAATAAAACTTTGCACACAACAACCATTTGCGCCCTCTTCATCTGAGGTAAACACCACAGCCATATCATCGGCTGATTCTGCCAAGACCATTAAGATGGCAGCGGCTCCTTTTATGTCACAACTGCCACGGCCATAAGCTTTCTCATCAACTATAGTTAATTTAAACGGATCATGATCCCATTGCTTAATGGTACTTGCTGTCACTGGCACGGTATCGAGATGCACATTAAACAACTCGGTTGGATTACCTTTTTTAGCATAAAAAATCACATGCCCATCACCTAAGTCGGTTATTTCCACCTTGAAATCATGGCTTTTAAAGTGTTTTTTCAGTTGTATATACAACTCATCGTCCTGGTAAATCTTCCGTGGTGGGTTTTGTGTGTCTTGTTGGATTAAGAAATCCAAGTTATTTAGAATTTTGCTTATCATATTTATATCTTCTTAATTTTTTTGTGTTGTAGGGTGGGCTTACCCACCAAAAA
>JALWML010000261.1 GCA_027083915.1 Lysobacterales bacterium
TCGCTATACTTGTTTGATTTGACTTGACTTGAAACTGGTCATCAATGGTTACCCACTCATAGGCACGAAAAGAATCTGCTTCTGGATAATTAGATTGCATTTCGATGGGATAATCAATAGAAACAGCACCGGTATTAAAGGTAAATTTCATATCAACGCCAAAATCAGTAAATAGTCCCGTTTCCATTCTGGCACCATACGAATAACACGGGTTGGAAAAATGATCTTTAAATGCCTCAGCAATAGTTGAACCAAAGAAACTTTCTATATAAGGGTCAAGACAAAAAGTGGATATTCCGCCAACATCAATGTCAAGATCAATATCTGTATCAGCCCTATCCACAATTGTTAATACACTCGATTCATAAGATGTTTGGTTATTTCCAATCAAGCTCTGATTGACGGTATTAAAGTCCAAGTCATAAGTTCGACTGACAACAGAGTTATTAATCGTTTCAGTTGTTGGTTGACAAATAACGTTCCCATCAGTATATGCCATGGCATAATTATTTATAGCTAACACTAAAAAAACAAGCATTAGAGAACTCACTTTATTGATAAGATTAAACATAATCTACCCCGCTATGGTTTTAATTTATTATAGATAAGCAAATTGTAGAGTTTTAGAGAAAACAAAGTTTGTAGTTATGTTGCAAATGTTTGCCCAAATGATGCAAACTTAAATTTTCAGCTTTCTGAAGGACTATGTCCGTAATGAATTTTGAACGATTTAGAAAAATAGGACAAACTTTCAAAACCAGAAGCATAGGCAATTTCTGATACGGTTATACTGCCTTTATCAAGCAGCTCTTTTGCAATTTCAAGACGGGTTTTGTGAATATACTTTGATGGACTGGTATTGAGTTCTTTTTTTACCTTACGAAATAATGCCGAGCGGTCGAGCCCAAATTCTGATGCCAGTTCACTGACATTAAAGTGTGAGTCTGATATATTGTTGATAATAATTTCACGCAGCTTTTCTTCAAAAGGACTTAATGCTTTAGTGTGGTCTTGTTTGTGACTTTGTTTGATTTGATTGAGTTCGTCTTGAACTTGTTTGCGAATCAAACGCCGAGCATTAATCATATTTTTAACACGCAGCATCAATTCATCCATGTCAAACGGTTTGGTCAAATAATCATTGGCTCCATATTGCAAACCTAATTGTGTATCAATTGGACGGGATTTTGATGAAAGCAAGAAGAATGGCACGGTTTTAAATTGTTCAATTTCTCTCAAGTTTTGCAAAAATTCAATACCATCCATTTGTGGCATCATGATGTCACTGATAATCAAATCAGGCAACTCGTGCTCAAGCGTGTTAAGTGCATCTGCTCCGTTGATAGCTTGAATGACTTTGTAATCTGTTGCTAAGGCTTGACTGATAAAACTTCTTAAATCAGTGTTGTCTTCAACAACCATAACCACGGACGTGTCATCAGGATGAGCTTGGTCATTTTTGCCATGAATTTGGTGTTTGTCGTTGTGGTTTTTATGCTGAATACGACTAAAATGCTTGTCACCATTTTTAAAAGTTAAGACAAATTCACAGCCACAACCGCTGTCGCTATGCAGTTCAATCGTCGCTTGATGCAACTCAATCATTTCTTTGACAAAGGATAAACCAATGCCAGAACTGTCGTATCGGCTGTTTTCTTGGTTGGCTTTAAAATAACGCTCAAATACTTGTTGGCATTGCTCTTTTTCTATGCCAATTCCATCGTCTTTAATGACAATACCAGAAGATTCTGTATTTTTAAAAAAAGAAAGGGTGATACTGCTGCCTTTGCCACTGTATTTTATCGCATTGGATAAAACGTTGGAAATAATCTTCTCCATAATTTGTCGGTCAAAATACAGTAATATTTTTTCATCAGGTTCTATTAAGGTTATTTTTTGTTGGTTTTCCTCTGCCCATTCAACAAATTGTGGCAACAGATTTTCAACAAAACCATAAAAATCATTTTCTTCAGCCATAATTGGCATGGTTTTTTCTTCAAAACGACTGACATCTAAGACTTGGCTGACCAATTGCTTCATGCCTTCGGCATTTTTTAAGGACAAAGTGACTAAATCTTTCGACTCTGTATCAAGATTGTTCTTCTTGGTTCTAATTAGCTTTTGCAAAGGCAATATAATTAAACTTAAAGGCGTTCTTAGTTCATGCGAAATATTGGTAAAAAAACGGGTTTTCAAGTCTTGTTGTTGCTCCAGTTCTTCTACATGCCCCTGTATTTCAATTGTTTTTTTATCCACCAAAGCAGCCAATTCTCTGTTATGTGCTTGTAATTTTTTGGTTCGCCATTTTTGTACCAACCATGCCGTTAATGTCAAAATCGTTAATGCCAACAATCCGTAGATAATAAGAGCTGTTTTGCTTAAATAGAATGGTGGCAGAACGGTAAAATCAAGTGTTGTACTTTTGGTAATGCGACCAAAACCATCTTTCGCTTGTACAGCTAATGAATAATTGTTGCCGCGAAGTTCGGTGAAGTCGCGGTATGTTTCTTTGCTCCATTTGCTCCATTTTGGATTTTGTGAACCGATGAGCTTGGTTCGGTAAACAGCTTTATCAGGTGTCGCAAAATCAACTAAGGCAAAATGCACACGTATGGAATTTGAATCGAAATTCAATTCATTTTTTAACCGCTGCAATTGACCTGTTTGAATGATACTGTCATTGTTACCGTCAAACACTTTACGGATATATAGCGGTGCAATTGTGGGTGTTTTTTCCGCTAACTGTACATCCATACGATAAATCTCACCACCTGTTTGCATAAACCACAGAACATTTGGTTTGAGACTTATGTAATTGCTGTTAAAACGTTCAGGGAAATAACTAAATATTTTGTCATTGGCTGTCCATTGCTGATTATCTTTTTTAGCAACGCCTTTATAATCACCGATTTGAAACCAGATATTATCATCAGCATCTTGGTAAATAAATTCGACTGCTTGGTCTTTTGTGTTGAATATTTTTGGCAGCTTATCCACATGATGCAATTTTTTATCTTTCTCCGAATAATACATTGTGCCGTCATTCATGCCAAAAACGACACCTTGTTTGAGCTTAAAAGGAATGACCAAATTGTCACCCAAACCATCGGCTTTGCCAAACTCTATCAAGTTTTGTTTATCGGTATTGACGCCTGCTATTTGCAAACGATACAATTGTGAAGTCCGTGTGCCAACCCACAGCACACGATTGTCTTCAATTTCAATATTATTAACTTCAAAATTCAAACCCTTAACCATCTGGGCCTTCCATGATTCATTTATGTATTGAATATGAAACACACCGATATGGGTCGATATAAAAATATGTTGATAATCATCGGTTCTGGCTATATCAAATACATAATTACTTTGGTTAAAAATTCGTTCTTGTTCAATGATTTTTTGGTCTTCAATTTTCAATAAATACAAACCATTATTAGTGCAAACAATGGCTTTATCTTTATAGTCGATGGCATCCTTTACACCTTCCAAATCACCTATTGCAGAAAAAGCGGGTGGAAATAATCGGTTTTGTTTGTTGTGTTGAAGTTGTTGAATTCTTTTGCCAACAAAACTGGGAGTATTTTGAATGCTAACAAAATTAAAAGCATACATATTATTGTCTTGGGCATAACGACTGACTTCATTTGGAGGACGCATAATGGTGATGCCGCCATTGCCAATGGTCCAAATATTATTTTGTTTATCTTGCATAACACCAGTGACTTGATTGAGTTTCAAGCCATGAATATCACGGTAGTTTTTCAACAAAGTAAAATCTTGCGACAGAATAAATAATCCTGCATTAATGGTCGCAACATAATAATAACCATCTCTCGATAAGATAGCATCATAAATAAACTCATCACCATCCAAAATATTTTCTATCGCTTGCAAACCATCTTTTTTCTGAACAAAAATCCCAAGATGAGCGGTAAAAAATACTACATCACCATTTTTTGCGGTAATTATTTTTTTGATTTGAGCCTTTTTGGGTAACCTCCACTTAGTCGCAGATAAAATATTATCGGCATTGGCATCAATTTGATAAACCGTTTCATCGTTAAGAAGTTTTATATAATGGTGCGTACCAATAGTGTTGATTTTAACGTAACTTTTGCTGCCATCCACAATTGTTCTTACGCTTTTGCCATCCCAAATAAAAAAATGTCCCAGGCCTTTAAAAACAATTTTATTGTCAATTTTCTTAGCCGAATACACCTCACCAAAGGGCAAATATTTTTTATCAATGAATTTATTTAAAGAATGGTATTGTAAAATTCCTTTTTCATCAGCTTGATAATAGCCGATGGTATTGAGCGTACCTGCATAAATGCGGTCGCCAATGATTTCGATTTCTCGTGATGCCGTGTTGTTTGGCGATGAATATCGGGTAAACTTCTCACCATCGTATTCCAATAGGCTATTGCCATTGGCCATATAGACCAATCCATTCTCTGCTTGTTGAATATCCCAATTGGTATGATGAGCATTGTATTCATCTTGGCTATAATGGTGACTGATTGGCAAGCCAACTTCAGCAAAATCATTGCCATTTACTAGACAAGGAAATAGTAAAACTAACAAAAAACTTACTATTAGAGGTCTTTGCATAACTATACGAATATTCGATTTGCCGTCATGACTAAAACCAATTGATTTTTAAAAAGCATAAAATTCTAAAACTACCCTAATCCCGATATAGAAAAGTAATAACAAGCTAAAAGCCTTGGTGTATAATGGTTTTATGACAAATCAATTACCACCCAACGGGTGAAACCAAGCTTTTAGAATATATT
>JALWML010000262.1 GCA_027083915.1 Lysobacterales bacterium
GATTGGTAGTAATCTCCATCATATTTTATCTAAATTAAATTTATTTCCTTGTAGGATCTATGCCCTCAATTTTATTTTCAAGATAATTTAAGATAAAATCCCTATTTTTTATAAGTTTTGAATTTTCATTATCAATTGCGTTTGTATTTCCACCATACGTTGCATCTAGACTTGCATGGAAATCTCTTTTTAAAATGTCATTTTTATCAAGCCTATTTTGATAAACATCATAAAGAATATTCATTGACTGCAATTTAATTGATTCTTCATGATTTTTATTCATATCTATGAACTCAGAACTTTGGGCTTTCAACTCATTATGTTGTAGTAAAATTGTTACAATCAACCCTGCAAAAGCCAAGCCTGTAAATAAAGAAGTTAGAGCGCCAAAACTATCGCCGTACCAACCTTTTCTCTCTAAACCTAGATTATTCAAGTCTGGGAGTTCTAATCCGTGCATTTTTGCCTGATAGGCAATAAACATTCCGATTACAGTTAGAAATATGACTATTGATATTATTAGTATTTTCATTTGACTCTGCTTTTTGTAGTTAAATTATTCTAGTAGAACTTTACATAATACTACAATTGTCGATTGATTTATAGTAATTGCTGAAGATGTGTAACTTAACTGAATAGTATATTCCAATTAAATCAAAAAAATGCGATAATACGCCGCTTAATTTTTAATCAAACAATTACTGGAAAATCGAATGAAATTTCTTGAAGAACTAGGTGTACAAAAAATTAATTTTGGTACATGCACAGGCCACAACGAATGGTCACAAACAACCGATGCTGGCATTATTGAATCTTTTAACCCTGCAACAGATGAGCTTATGGGTAAAGTATATTCGGCAAATGAAGCTGACTATGAAAAAGTGGTAGCAAAAGCCCAAGCAGTATTTAAAGAATGGCGCACAACCCCTGCTCCTTTACGTGGAGAAGCTGTTCGCATTATCGGTAATGCTTTGCGCGAACACAAAGATGCATTAGGCTCTTTAGTGGCTGCAGAAATGGGTAAGATCAAATCAGAGGGCGACGGTGAAGTTCAAGAAATGATAGATATGGCAGACTTGGCTGTAGGTATGTCACGTCAATTGTACGGTAATACCATGCATTCAGAACGCCCTGGTCATCGCATGTATGAACAATGGCATCCAATTGGAGTTGTTGGTATTATTTCTGCTTTCAACTTTCCTGTGGCTGTATGGGCTTGGAATGCCTTTGTTGCGGCTATTTGTGGCAATGTTAGTATTTGGAAACCTTCTCCAAAAGTAGCACTATGTTCAATTGCGGTACAAAATATTTGTAACAAAGCCCTAGAAGAAGCAGGTCTTCCACCTATTTTCTTATTATTCAACGACCACTCAAATGAATTGGCTCAGAAATTTGTTGATGACAAACGCATCAACTTAATTTCGTTTACTGGTTCTACCGCTGTTGGAAAAATGGTAGGCGTACAAGTGGCTAAACGCATGGGCAGAAGCTTGTTAGAGCTTGGCGGAAATAATGCATTAATCGTTGATAAATCAGCTGATTTAAACATTGCTATTCCGGGTATCGTCTTTGGCTCTGTCGGAACTGCTGGACAACGTTGCACCACAACACGTCGATTATTCTTACACGAAGATATTGCTGATGTTGTTATTGAAAAACTCATTCATGGTTACAATCAAGTCAAAATTGGCAATCCATTAGACGCTGATACATTGATGGGACCGCTTATTGACGAAGCTTCTGTGCAGATGTTTTTAGATGCGGTAGAAAAAGCTAAAGCAGCTGGTGGTGAAATCTTAACTGGTGGAACACGCATTGAAGGTGCTGGAAATTTTGTTACGCCCTGTATTGTTAAAGCACAAGCCGATTGGGACATTGTCAAACACGAAACATTTGCTCCAATTTTATATGTTATGACTTTCTCTGATATTGATGAAGTGATTGAAGAACAAAATGATGTAGCACAAGGACTTTCATCTGCCCTATTTACTAATGACTTACGTAACGAAGAGAAATTCTTATCAAGTGTCGGTAGTGATTGTGGTATTGCCAATGTCAATATTGGTACCAGTGGTGCGGAAATTGGTGGAGCATTTGGTGGCGAAAAAGAAACAGGTGGCGGACGTGAAGCTGGGTCTGATTCGTGGAAAGCTTATATGCGCAGACAAACCAATACCATCAACTACTCTACAGAGTTACCATTAGCTCAAGGTATTAAGTTCACAATCTGAGGTTAGCACACAGACTATACTAACTCTACGGTATAATATGAATAAAGGAGTTGCTTAGCAGCTCCTTTTTTTTGCTATTTTTTTCATCCATTCACAAGTTTTGCTTTATAATTATGATTCGTAAAAAAGAGAAGAGTAAAAGTGGAAGCACATATTATTGAATGGTTAAACTTATCAGTTCGTTGGGTACACATGATAACGGGAATTGCATGGATTGGCGCTTCATTTTATTTTATCTTTTTAGAAAACAACCTTAATCGAACTAAAAATCTTCGAGAAGAATTAGCAGGCAATTTATGGGCTGTGCATGGCGGTGGTTTTTATTATTTAGAAAAGTATAAACACTCACCAGAGAAAATCCCCAAAGACTTACATTGGTTTAAATGGGAAGCCTATTTTACAGGATTATCTGGCTTCACCCTACTCTGTATTGTTTATTATTACAATGCCAATGCTTATATGATTGACCCAAGTGTTATGGCATTGACTTCACTGCAAGCTATTGGTATAGGTATTGGCACAATTATAGGCTCATGGATAATCTACGACCTTATGTGCAAATCACCTTTGGTTAAACAACCAAAACTGTTTGCCTTGATAGGCTTTTTACTGCTTGTGGGATTAACTTATGCTTTAACCCACGTACTAAGTGCCAGAGCAGCTTATATTCATATCGGCGCAACCATTGGCATTATCATGGTACTCAATGTCTTTTTTGTTATTATTCCTGGTCAAAAAATCATGGTAGCATCTGCCATGAAAGGCGAAATTGCCGATCCATCTTATGGTCAAAAAGCATTAATGCGCTCTATTCATAACAATTACATGACCTTACCTGTATTATTTATCATGATTAGCAACCATTTCCCCAGCACCTTTGGTCACAAAAACTCATGGTTGGTCTTGGCTGGAATTATGTTAGCAGGTGTTGCCATACGCCATTGGTTTAATCTGCGTGGCAAAAAAATTACTAACTATTGGTTATTACCTTTCTCCATTGCATTATTAATCGGGTTGGTCATTTACACTAAACCCGAAAGCAAAGTGGTTAAACAACAAAATACCAACACAGTGACAGATATGCAAGTGATGCAAATCATCAACAAACACTGCATCAGTTGTCATGCTGCCAACCCAACAAGCACAATATTCGCACAAGCACCCAAAGGTTTGATGTTGGATAATTTTAACACCCTAAAAGCCAATAAAGATAAAATCAAAGCCCAAGCCGTCAACGCACAGATTATGCCATTAGGAAATACCACAAAAATGACGGATAAAGAAAGGCAAGAACTTGGGGCTTGGATAGAAGGTTTAAAATGATACTTAGAATGTAAGATGGGTCCCGCCCATCATATCTACAAGATATGAATTATTAAGTGCTTATATAAAAAAAATGATGGGCTGGGCCCATCTTACAATTGAATAGAGGAGTTAGAAATAGTGAGGCTTATATTAACAAGTGCATTTTTATTTATTACTACTATGAATTTAATAGCAAAGCCTTTGCCATCAGAGAGTTTTGGTGAAAAAGAACTTATTCCTTTATTTAAGAAGGCTTTAACTTCAATAACAGAAAATCCTATTTTTTATCCTCATGGTATGGGATATGACTTATATCCCGATTTAGCACTAAACCTAAAAAAGCATGGAAAAATGGACAAATTTGATTACATCCCGTTATATAAAACTTGGGATATGCTGACCAAAATACAACAAGAACAGTTTAAAATAATTGCTACTAATGAAAAAAATCTTATGAAGTATAATAAAAACATACAGAATCTCAATTTAGCATTGACTTGGAAACTATCTCGTTCTAATCGAAACCTTAATGTAATGTGTTGTGGTGAAGCTTGTAAAATTGTTTTTAGACCTAAAATCAATGAATTTAAAATAGTAAGACTTGCAGTTTATAAAATAAACAATACTTATGATTGTGGAATCGGATATAACTTTCCATTTGAAACATGGCACAAATACAACCGAGAACAATGGAGGAGCTACCACGGCTTAGGAATATTACAAGATGCTAACTGCGATGGAAATTTACCTGATCTGAATTTTAATGATGATGAAACAGAAGAAAAATTTAGAAAATTATACAAAGATATTTTTAAAATAATCGACCCTATAAAAACATTAAATCACTCACCAATAGAACAATGCGACGTTTAAACTACGACCAAATCTTTCAAGTTTCTTAAATTTACTAAACAACCACATGCTATCATTGATAGCACAAATATGATAAACTGCCTTTATTTAAGTTTATTGGTGATTATTATGGCTAATCTAATTGTTAGAAATGTCGATGACGATATTGTTAAGGCATTAAAAGAACGTGCTGGCAAGTCAGGAAATAGTGCTGAAGCGGAACACCGAATTATCTTATCTCGTGTTTTATTAAAGCCTGCAAAAAAATCATTTGCAGAGATACTATCTCAAATGCCTAATTTGGGTAATGACTCAGATTTTGAGCGTGAACAGCAAAAAGAAGAAACTGATGTATTTACTTGATACCAATATTATCAGCGAGTGTCGCAA
>JALWML010000263.1 GCA_027083915.1 Lysobacterales bacterium
ACAAGCGATTGAGCGTAACAAAATTCAAAAATACCATTTTATGCTATTACTTAATTTGTATGAAAAAACAGCAACATTTTTAGGTTATCCACGGTGGTCAGAACTATTACCCGGTGATAAACAAGCTTATTATAACCGTATTATTCAATTTACAAACCATTCGACATTATCTAATGAAGAGGTTGCCGAGCCAACCAAACCAGAGAAACAAACCGTTAAGTTCTTATTAGATAATCTGGTTAATAATTATAATTTTTTTCAGCAGGGAGAATTAAATGGTTGATTACACCAAAACCATTGCAGAATCAAAAAACTTTATTATCTTGGATAAATACACCAAGGACAACCAAATCAATGAAGCCTATCAAAGCGAGTACGATTTGGAAAATGAGTTTATTGGAGATTTAGTAAAACAAGGTTATGATTATTTACTTGATTTAAACACACCTGAAAAAATGCTGGCGAATGTACGTGAGCAATTGCAAGTCTTAAACAATATGCAGTTTTCAGAGGATGAATGGCAACGTTTTGTGCTGGAATATTTAGACAAGCCCAGCGATAACCGTCTTGATAAAACCCGTAAAATCCATGATGATTATATTTATGATTTTGTCTTTGATGATGGGCATATCCAAAACATATACCTACTGGACAAAAAAAATATTGCCCACAATAAAGTGCAAGTCATTAAACAGTTTGAGCAAACAGGGACACATGCCAATCGTTATGATGTCACAGTTTTGGTCAATGGTTTGCCCTTGGTGCAAATTGAACTAAAAAAACGTGGTGTTGCCATTCGCGAAGCGTTTAACCAAATACACCGTTACAGTAAAGAAAGCTTTAATACTGAAAATTCATTGTTTCAGTATTTGCAAATTTTTGTGATTTCAAACGGTACCGATAGCCGTTATTTTGCCAATACCACCAAACGCGATAAAAACAGCTTTGATTTCACCACAAATTGGGCACAGTTCAATAATGAACGAATCATCGATTTAAAAGATTTTACAACCACTTTTTTTCAAAAAGAAACGTTATTGAAAGTATTGATTAAGTATTCAGTATTTGACGTAAACAATACTTTGTTAGTGATGCGCCCCTACCAAATTGCTGCGACCGAACGTATTTTGTGGAAAATAAAAAGTGCTTATAATGCCAAAGGATGGAGTAAGCCTGAAAGTGGTGGCTATATTTGGCATACCACGGGGTCGGGCAAAACCTTAACCAGTTTTAAAGCGGCACGTCTAGCAACGGAATGTGATTTTATTGATAAAGTGTTTTTTGTGGTGGATAGAAAGGATTTGGATTATCAAACCATGAAAGAGTACCAACGTTTTTCCCCCGATAGTGTCAATGGTTCAAACAGCACAGCAGGACTTAAACGTAACCTTGACAAGGAAGACAATAAAATTATTGTTACCACTATTCAGAAATTGAATAATTTGATGAAAAGTGAAAACGACTTGTCAATTTATAACAAACATGTGGTGTTTATTTTTGATGAGGCACACCGCAGTCAATTTGGTGAAGCACAAAAGAATTTAAAGAAAAAATTTAAAAAATATTTCCAGTTTGGTTTTACAGGAACACCAATTTTTCCTGAAAATGCCTTGGGTGCAGAAACCACCGCCAGCGTCTTTGGGCGTGAATTGCATGCTTATGTGATTACCGATGCTATTCGTGATGAAAAGGTTTTGAAATTTAAAGTGGATTACAATGATGTGCGCCCACAGTTTAAGACAATTGAAGCTGAGTTTGATGAGAAAAAACTCAATGCAGCGGAAAATAAGCAGGCTTTATTGCATCCCAATCGAATTGCTGAAATTTCGCAGTACATATTGAATAACTTCGGGCAAAAAACACATCGCCTGCAAGCTGGTGGTAAGGGCTTTAATGCCATGTTTGCCGTCAGCAGTGTCGATGCGGCCAAATCGTATTATGAAGCGATAAAGCGTTTACAAAAAGACAGCAAGCACGCACTTAAAATAGCCACTATTTTTTCTTATGCTGCCAATGAAGAGCAAGATGCTGTTGGGGCAATTCCTGATGAAAACTTTGAACCATCGGCAATGGATAGCAGTGCCAAGGAGTTTTTAAGTGCAGCAATTGATGATTATAATGCCATGTTTAGAACCAATTTTAGCGTTAATAGTAAGGCGTTTCAAAACTATTACCGCGACCTTGCCAAGCGGGTAAAAAATCAAGAGATAGATTTACTCATTGTTGTGGGCATGTTTTTAACGGGTTTTGATGCGCCTACTTTAAATACTTTGTTTGTCGATAAAAACTTGCGTTACCATGGATTGATACAGGCTTATTCACGCACTAACCGTATTTATGATGCCACCAAAACCTTTGGCAATATTGTAACTTTTAGAAACCTAGAGCAAGCCACCATTGATGCCATAACTTTATTTGGCGACAACAACACAAAAAACGTTGTGCTAGAAAAAAGCTATCAAGAGTACATGGAAGGCTTTACCGATAATTCAACAGGTGAGGCTCGCCGTGGTTATTTAGAAGTGGTAAAGGAATTGCAAAATCGCTTTCCTAATCCTGAGACAATCGTTAAAGAACAAGATAAAAAAGACTTTGCTAAATTATTTGGTGAATATTTACGGGTAGAAAATGTGCTGCAAAACTACGATGAATTTGCTGGTCTAAAAGCGTTACAAAATCTTGACATGAACGATGGTGACGCAGTAGAGGATTTTAAAGCCAAACATTATTTAAGCGATGATGACTTGGAGGCTATGCAAACGATTGATGTACCAAGTGAAAGAGCGATTCAAGATTATCGTTCAACTTATAATGATATTCGTGATTGGTTGCGTCGTGAAAAAACCGCTAAAGATAAAGACAACTCTAACATTGATTGGGATGATGTGGTTTTTGAAGTAGATTTGCTTAAATCTCAAGAGATTAATTTGGATTATATTCTTGAGCTGATTTTTGAGCACAATAAAAAAGTAAAAAATAAAGCAGAATTAGTTGAAGAAATTCGCCGTATTATTCGTTCTAGCCTTGGTTATCGAGCTAAAGAAAGTCTGTTAGTTGATTTTATTAACCACACTAATTTAGACAATATTCTTGATAAATCCAGTATTATTGATACTTTCTATAGGTTTGCTCAGGCTGAACAACAACGCGAAGTGGATGAGTTAATTGATTCTGAAAACCTGAATGTTGAAGCAGCTAAACGCTATATTAAAACATCCTTAAAACGTCAATATGCCAGTGAAAATGGTACTGAACTCAATTCTATCTTACCCAAAATGAGTCCTCTTAATCCACAATACTTAACTAAAAAGCAAAGTGTTTTCCAGAAAATCGCATCTTTTGTTGAAAAGTATAAAGGTGTGGGTGGGCAGTTCTAAATTCATGTTAGCCAAATAATTTGCAAATATTTACGCCTCTCTATATATCCTAAGTAAAACCCTCTGCGTGCTTTGCGCCTTCTTAGCTCTCTTTGCGTTACTTAAACAGCTAAGCTGTGGCGTCAGCCAAAAATTTAGAACTCATTACCCAATTTGCAACATGCGTTCAACTGATTTATACGCTCGCAATCTAATATCCTCAGGAATGGTGATTTCATATTGATTCAGTTTTAAGGCATTGTAGGTGTCTTTGAGTTGAATTTGGTTCATGTAAGGGCAACGTACAGCACACATACGTAGCATTTCGCGGTTGGGGTTTTCGGCTTGGATGTTGTCGCCCATGGCACATTCGGTTAGGAGTAAATACTTTTGCAGGTTGTTGTTTTTGATGTATTTAATGATTTCGGTGGTGCTGCCTGAAAAATCACTGGCATTGACCACTTCGGGTTTGCATTCGGGATGAGCTAATACAAAAACATCAGGGTGACTGGCGCGTACATTTTCGATGTCTTCGACGGTAAATTGGTCATGCACTTCGCATTTGCCGTGCCAACCTATCATTTGCACATCTAAATTGTTGTCATTTATCTTTTTGCCTTTGCTTGGGAAGATAATGTGTTTGCCTGTTTCTTTGGCGACATTGCCTGCTAAGTATTCATCGGGCAAGAAAATTACGGCCTCAGAATCTAATGATTCGACCACTTCTTTGGCATTGCCTGAGGTGCAACAAATATCGGTTTCGGCTTTAACATCGGCATAAGAGTTGATGTATGTAACGACAGGAACGCCAGGAAATTGTTTTTTTAGTTGGCGAATATCTTCGGCGGTAATGGATTCTGCCAGTGAGCACCCTGCTTTTTGCGATGGACATAAAACGGTTTTTTCAGGGCTGAGGATTTTTGCCGTTTCTGCCATAAATTCCACGCCACAAAATACAATCACGTCTTTATCGGTCTCGGCAGCTTTGCGAGATAAGCCCAAAGAATCGCCAGTAAAATCTGGAACGGTGTGAAATAAAGCAGGTTCCATGTAGTTGTGACCTAATATTACGGCATTTCGTTGCTCTTTAATTTTTTTGATTTTCATTGCCATTTCGGCTTTTAAAATCAATTCGGCTTCGGAATATTGGTCTGATAGTATTCGAGTAAGTTTTGCTAAAGTTTGTTGGTAGTTCATAATGTTTTTTTATTTTATCAGTAGTGAATAATCCATAGCTTTAACCGAATGGGTCAAAGCACCGATGGAGATGTAATCGACACCTGTTTTGGAAATGTCAGCTATGGTGGACAGATTGACGTTGCCTGAGGCTTCTAAGTCTATTTTTCCAGCAGTAATTTTAACCGCTTCACGCATGGTTTGGTTATCCATATTGTCTAACATAATGCGGTCAATAT
>JALWML010000264.1:0-1815 GCA_027083915.1 Lysobacterales bacterium
GTTATCTATATTAATTATTTTGCTTAAGGCCTAAGGAACGCAGAGACCCACAGAGGACACGCGGAGTTTCGCAGAGGTAAATTAGTATAAAAGTACCTTAAGGTGGGCTTGCTCATCAATCTTATAACACAATGATTATTGAGGTGACTTAAACACTGCTGGTGGCATTACGAATTTATTGTTCCAACACGCTAGTTAAAACTATGCACTTTAGTGCAAGGCTTTAGCTGATACACATTATTGAGCCATGTGTATTTAAAAAGAGTTCTGTCATTCCAGCCGAGCCAAAGCGAGAGCAGGAATCCAGTAATTTAGTTTCTAATAAGAATAATTTTAATGCAATTATCGAGTTCTAAATACTGGATCCCCGCATTCGCGAGGATGACAAAAGACTTTCAGTCTTTTAATCAACCTATGGACTTTCAGTCCATAGTCGTTGAGTTTTAATAAACATACAAACTATCTGAAGATATACAGAAAAACTGTTCTTAAGTACTAATTTATTAGACATAAAGTTTTGTATCTCATACTCTAGTTAAACCTAATTGTAAAATACTAACTATTCATCCACACTATAACCTTTGATATAAGTGAGTGTTATAGTGTCAGATATAATTTTTAATACTTTTTATCTTATCTTTAGTGTATTTGTTAGTTTAATTTTTTGGGTAAAAGATTCCAATAAAGTATATTTACGTTTTTTTATCTCAATGCATTCGATTTTGATATTAGTTACATTAGTTGGAGTAATGTATGTCGGGCTAGAGCTGCATATTTATCATAATAAAATAATTGGTTTTCTATTTGTTTTTTTGTTAATCTTATCAACAACCTCAATTATTGCTAGTTTTGAATATTTTAAAGGTTCTCGTTGGTTTCACATATTACATTTATGGAATTTGTTTGCATTACTTCTTACGGCTTTTATTGGTGCCATGTCATTAACAAATGACTGGCTATAAACTCATTGGGTTTAACCACTAACAGTCAACACTAACCGCCTCGTATGGGCGTAATCTCGGTGTTCGTTTAAATAAATGCCTTGCCATGTTCCCAGTGCTAGGTGACCTTTACTGATAGGAATGGTGAGTTCACAGCCAAATAGGGACGATTTTATGTGGGCTGGCATATCATCATCGCCCTCGTAATTATGCCTATAAGGAAAATTTCGTGGGACTAATTTTTCTTCAAAATTTTTAAAGTCTTCGCGCACGGTTGGATCGGCATTTTCATTGATGGTCAGGCTCGCACTGGAATGTTGTAAAAACACATGCAATAAGCCAACCTTTATAGAGCTGATGTCGATTGCCTGTTCAATTTGCTGAGTAATAATTGTATAACCGCGTCCTTGGGTTTGGATAGTGAGTTTGTATTGTTGCATGATAACTCTAAAAAGAAAAAATTATTATGCCGTATGTTCTTATAGAAATAAAGTGTTAAGATAGCCTATCAATACGAGTTTGGGAGTTTGATTAAGTGACATCGCAAAAAAAGTACACAGCACGTTCTGCTACATCGGTGATTGTTGCCAATATGATTGGTACGGGTGTTTTTGCCTCTTTGGGTTTTCAGTTACTTGATATTCAATCACCTTTTGTGATTTTGTTGTTGTGGGCTGTTGGTGGCATGACGGCTTTATTTGGTGCGTTGAGTTATGCAGAGCTTGGAGCAGCTTTGCCACGCTCGGGTGGCGAGTATAATTTTTTGAGCCAAATATTCCACCCCATGCTCGGTTTTGTGGCAGGCTGGGTATCGGTAGCCATTGGCTTTGCTGCACCTGTTGCTTTGGTTTCTATTCTCTTTGCAACGTACATG
>JALWML010000264.1:1825-4401 GCA_027083915.1 Lysobacterales bacterium
CAACTAATGACCTTGTTTAAGCTTGCTCTTATTGTTGGCTTTAGTGTCTTTGCTTTTTTAATGGTTGAAGTGCCACAAGATGTTTCCTTTTTGCCGCAAGTCAGTGATGTTGGTATTATATTTTCAAGTGGTTTTGCTGTTTCACTTATTTATGTCAACTATGCTTTTATGGGTTGGAATTCTGCTACCTATATTTCCAGTGAAATCGAAAATCCACAAAAGAGTTTGCCCAAGGTTTTATTGATTGGCACCTTAACCGTTGCGGTACTTTATGTTGTTTTAAATTTCATCTTTCTTTATGTCGCACCAATAAATGAAATGGCAGGCAATGAAAAATTTGCTTATATTGCGGCTCATTATGTATTTGGCGAAAAGGGTGCTTACATTTTAGCTTTAAGCTTGTCTATCATCTTTATCTCAACAGTCAGTGCCATGACCATGGCAGGTCCTCGTGCTTTTCAAGTCATTGGAGAGGATTATCCCTTATTTAAAATTCTTGCAAAAACCAATGCCAACAATATTCCTGTTAATGCGATTATTTTTCAGTCGGCATTAAGTATTTTATTTGTGCTGACCTCATCGTTTGAATTTATCTTAGTGTTCGCTGGCTTCACTTTAGGAGTGAGTAACTTTGCCACCGTTCTTGGGGTAATCGTATTGCGAAAAACCCAACCTGATTTACCTCGCCCTTATAAAACATGGCTTTATCCCCTTACCCCAGTTTTGTATTTATGCTTAATGGGATGGACGTTAATCTACATCATAATAGAAAAGCCCCAAGAAGCCTTAATGAGTTTGGGTGTGATAGTATTAGGCATCGTTTTGTATTTTGTTTCAAATCGTTCGAGATAAGAGTTTTGGTCTTAATTATTCTGTTTTAATACGACCATTTTCTAATTTTAAAACCTTATCTGCCATGGCAATCGTTTCTGGTCTATGTGCTATTATAACTCGTGTAATGTTTAATTTTTTGATTGTCTTATTGACTTGTTTTTCTAAGTTTACATCTAAGCTTGAAGTGGCTTCATCTAAAAATAATATTTCAGGTTTTTTGTACAATGCACGTGCTAATAAAATTCTTTGTTTTTGACCACCTGATAAACTATTACCCATATCTCCAATAAGTGTATGATACCCCATTGGCATGGCAGTTATATCTTTATCAATAGCAGCTTGCTTGGCACATTCTTGAATGCGGTTTATGTCAAAATTGGGCTCGAAAAAGCAAATGTTGTCAGATATACTTCCAGAAAGCAACTGGTCATCCTGCATAACGGTTGCAATCATTGACCTGTATTTACTTAAACCAATTTTTGTAATGTCTTCATTATTTATTAGCACTTCACCTGTCTCGGGTTGTAACAACCCAAGCATCACCTTCATTAATGTTGATTTGCCACACCCAGATGGACCTATAATGGCGACAGATTGCCCCTTTTTAACTTTCAAGTTTAATTCTTTCAATATATAAGGTTCACTCTGAGAATAACGAAAAGAAATATTTTGTAAGCTTAGTTCAATCTGATTATTGGTATCAAAAACAATACTGCCTTGTAAGTTTTTCTCTTGTTCTGTGAGTACAATATCACCTAGTCTTTCTAAATGTAAAGATAGCATTTTGAACTGGATATATTTTTCAATTAAGTTAGATGCTGTGCTGGTAAAACGCATTTTATAAGACATAAAAGCAAACAACATACCAATTGACATTAAATTATTCATAACTTGGGTAGCAGCAAGATAGATTATAATAATATCACCCATACCAAATAATATAGAATTAATGACATTGTAATGTATCGTTAATTTACTGACCTTAATGCTCGAATTCATGGTGTTGGCATAGTGGTTGAGCCACACAGCTTGGCGTTGCGTTTCATTTCCAAACAGTTTGACACTTTGAATGGCTCTTACGGTTTCCATAAAATTCGTTTGTTGTTTTGCTCCTTTAACAATAACTTCTTCATTTAACATCCTAAATCTTTTGTATAAGGCTAAACGTATAGCCAAATAAATTAATACAGTAATAATCACAATAAAAGCCAAGAGAGGGCTGTAAATAATAATCATAACAAACAAGCCAATTGCCATAATGCCATCGACACTGGTCTCAATTAATCCTGTTGTTAGCAACTCTTTAATGTTTTCGAGCGAGCCAAACCGTGAAATGACATCTCCAATATGTCGCTTCATGTAAAAGTCCATTGGCAGTTTCAATAAATGCCGAAATATATTAGCAGAAATTTGAATACTTAATTGAGAGTTCATGTAGAGAATAACTAAAGAACGAAGGGTTGTAACAAATATACTAACTAAACTAAGAAAGCCAAAGCCAATGGCTAAAATGATTAATAGGTCATAATCGCGGTTAATAACGACATCATCAATCACAAGTTGCATATAAAAAGGAGAAGCAATCGCAAAGACCTGCATAATCATTGATAAAATAAAAATTTGTATTAAAACTCTTTTTATACCTGAAATTTTACTCCAAAAATCAGACAATTTTATTCGACTAATTAGCTTTTTAGCCTTAAACTCAGGTGATGGTGTTAACTCTAATGCTACTCCTGTAA
>JALWML010000264.1:4411-4738 GCA_027083915.1 Lysobacterales bacterium
CAAAAGAAAAAACTCTTAAACCCACAGCAGGGTCATGAATGGTTATTTTGTTTCCTTTGACTGATTTTAATACAACAAAATGATTCATATCCCAATGCAATATAGCAGGCACTTGTAATTGAGCTAAATCTTCCAACTCTAAACGCACAGGACGAGAGACCAGCTGCAAAGAATCAGCTAGTTTGATTAAACCAGCAAGCGTTGCTCCCTTTGAAGAAATAGCTAATAAGTGTCTAAGCGAATTTAAGTCTACTTCGTGACCGTAATAATTCGCAACCATTGCTATTGAAGCTAATCCACACTCAGCAACTTCTGTCTGAATAATAA
>JALWML010000265.1 GCA_027083915.1 Lysobacterales bacterium
AATAAATCGGTGATTAATTGCATCACACGATTGGCAGGTGGTGCGGTGTGGATGAGTTGTTTGTCTTTATAGACGCCCACTGGCTTTTTTCTAAAGTTGCCTGCCTCTTCAATGACATTGTGCATCATGAGTTTATGTGCTTTGAGTAAATCATCTAATGAGTTGGGATTAAGTTGGTTCAATTGGTCATAAGCGTCAATCGCTCCTTTGACTTCGGCTATTTCTTTTTGGGTTGCTAGGACTTTTTTGCCTTCGAGTAAATCGGTGATTTGCTCTTCATCTAGTGTATTGCCTTCAATAGCTAATGTACCTGTGATGGTTTTGATGCGGTTTTGTTTGCGTAATTGTGGCGATGCGTGCATAAAATCGCGTTGCACTAAACCTACTTGTACACTGATTTTTGAAATTAAGTCAACAATCTCTTTAGTGGTTTCAAAAGGCGGTTGGTAGCTCATGCTTATGTCTTGTCTCTTGATTGCAATGCATTGGATAATATATCTTTTAACTGGTCACGCAGTTTTTGTATGTCTTGTTGTTGCTGTGCATAGTCTGATAACAACTCTTCTGGGTCGTACTGAATTTGTTGTTCGACATGCGGATTTTTGATATCAAGGTTGTAATTGCGCTTGATGATGTCTTTGATATCGACTTTCCAGGCTTGTTTGTTTTCTTTTCTTGCTTTAAATCCGTCTTTTTCATCGCCCCACCATTTTTGCTCGTCGCTGAATTCTTCAAAACGCATGGGTTTGGTTTTGTTGTAGTTTTTGACACCTTTTGGATAAGGGTGTTCGTAATACCAAATCTCTTTTGTGGGTTTGCCTTTGGTGAAGAATAAGATATTGGTCTTGATGCCTGTGTAGGGATTGAATACACCATTGGGTAAGCGCACGATGGTGTGGAGGTTACATTCTTCTAGCAATAGTTTTTTTATTTTGGTTTTGACACCTTCTCCAAATAATGTGCCATCGGGCAAAACCAGTGCAGCACGACCGCCATCTTTGAGGATTTCTATGATTAGTTGTAAAAATAAATCGGCAGTTTCTCGGGTTCTTAGGTCTGATGGAAAGTTTTTTTCTATTCCGTCTTCTTCGGTGCCACCAAAGGGCGGATTGGTGATGATGACATCGTATTCTTCTTCCCAATCTGCCAGTGGTTTTTTTAAGGTATTGCCGTGTCTAATTTGCACTGGCACTTCTACGCCATGCAGTAACATATTGGTGGTACACAATAAATGCGGTAGTTGTTTTTTTTCAACTGCATGGAGTTGTTTTTGTAAAACGGCATGGTCTTTTGAGTCTTTGGCTTGTGGCTTGAGGTGATCCATGGCACAGGCAAGAAAGCCACCTGTTCCACAGGCTGGATCAAAGATACTTTCGCCTAATTGTGGGTTGATGCGATTGACCATGAATTGAGTCACGGCTCGTGGTGTGTAAAATTCTCCAGCATTGCCGGCGCTTTGTAGGTCTTTGAGTATTTGTTCGTATATATCACCAAATAGGTGACGTTGGTTGGAGTTGGTGAAGTCTATTTCATTGAGTTTGTTGATGACTTGGCGCAGTAGTGTGCCATTTTTCATGTAGTTGAAGGCATCGCTAAAGGCTTCTTTAACCACAAAACCTCGTGGGTTGGTTTTTATTGGGGCAAATAGGTTTTTTAAATCTGGAAATAGTTTATTGTTGATAAAATCAAGTAAATCTTCGCCTGTGATGCCGTCATTTTTGGCTGCCCAATTTCGCCATAAATACTCTTCAGGGATGGGTGCTTGGTAGTTGTCTTGTTCGTATTCGAGGTTTTGTTCTTGTGCATCAAATATTTTTAAAAATAACAGCCATGACATTTGCCCCAGTCTTTGAGCGTCGCCATCGACTCCTGCGTCTTTGCGCATGATGTCTTGTATGGCTTTTATTGAACTTGAGATTGACATGTATTTTTTCCTTTTACTTAATTTTGATTGCTATAGATTAATTGTTCTAGCTTGGTTATGGCTAGTTCATAGGCTTTTTTGCTACCAAAAGCTTGTTCTATAATTTCTCGCGGTTGTCCCATTTGAGTGAATGGAATGACTTTGAGCGTATCGATGGATTCTAACTCACTTACGCCTGTATCGGCATATTTATCCAGTAGTATGTTCAAAACTTCCTGAGCTGCTTGTGAATACTTGGTGAAATAATTGCGTTTTTTGACATTGTTGGCTCTTTCTTGTCGGGTCAATGGTGGTTGATCAAACACAACATGGCAGATTAAATCAAATGGGTCCATGTCTTTGCTGATGTCTTGTTCTAAGGCTTGCCAGATAACGCCTTGATTTTCCAGTTCTTTGATAATGCTTTGTTTGCGTTCAGCATGGTTCCATGATTTGATAAATTCATCCAATGATGTATATTTTTTATTAACAGTTTTGCGAGTGTAGTCTTTAAATGATTCGGTGACTAATGAACCATCGGTGCCATAATATTGCACACGTTGGGCTAACTTTTTGACGGTAACGCCTGAGACGTGGTATTTTACATATCTATTATCTTCATCGTCAATTTCTCCATCCTTAAAGGGATTGGAGTTTGAACCATAGCCTTCTGGCTCTTCATCAACTCCGTTGGCATTATTATTTGATGAAGCATTCTCAAACTCTTCATCAAACCCTGGGTTTTCGGTATCAATAATGGCTTCAGGTGTACTAACCATGATTTGTTCGGGTATGCCATCGAAACGTTCGTCAGCAAATAATTCGGTGGCTTTTTTGAAATCCATGATGGTAAACCACAGTTTATTGTGTTTCTCTTCGATTCGTGTTCCACGTCCAATGATTTGTTTGAACTTGGTCATGGATTGTATGTTTTGATCCAATACCACTACTTTGCACGTTTTGATATTGATACCTGTGGTGAGTAGTTCGGAGGTGGTGACAATGACGGGATAAGCTTTTTTGGGATTTTTAAAATTATCCAGTTGGGCTTTGCCCAGTTCATCATCACCGGTAATTTTCATGACGTATTTGTCGTTCTTTTTGTACTGTTCTGGATTGTGGTTGATTAATGCTCTACGCATACGTTCGGCATGGTCAATATCGTTGCAAAATACGATGGTTTTTGCCATTGGGTCGGTACGTTTTAAAAATGAACTAATGGTCTTGGCTACCAAATCTGTGCGTTCATCTATTACCATGGTTCTGTCAAAATCTTTTTGATTGTAGATTCGGTCTTTTATGATTTCTCCATTATCGTCAACTTGCCCTTTTGTGGGTCGCCAACCTTGTAAATCGACATCAATATCTACCCTTATTACTTTGTAAGGAGCTAAAAAACCATCTTCTATGCCTTCTTTTAAGGTGTAGGTGTAAACCGCTTCATTAAAATAATCGATATTTGAGACTTCTTCGGTTTCTTTGGGTGTGGCTGTCATGCCAATTTGGGTAGCTGACTCAAAATACTCTAATATTTCACGCCAAGCACTGTCATCTGCTGCACTGCCACGGTGGCATTCGTCAATTACTATTAAATCAAAAAAGTCTTTGTCCATTTGCTTAAAGGCTTTTTGTGATTCCTCTGGACCTGTTAAGGCTTGGTAAAGACCTAAATGAATTTCATAGGCTGGGTCAATGGTGCGTCCTTTTATCTTGGTCATGGCTTGACCAAAGGGTTGAAAATCTTCTAAGAGTGTTTGGTCAATCAATGCGTTTCTATCTGCCAAAAAAAGGATGTGTTTTTTGGTTTTTGATTTCCACAATCGCCAGATTATTTGAAACGCAGTGTAGGTTTTGCCTGTACCTGTTGCCATAACTAGCAAAATACGATTTTGACCTTTGGCAATGGCTTCTAAGGTTTTACTTATGGCTTGGATTTGATAATAGCGTGGAGATTTATCACTGCCATCACTGAAATAATCTTGAGTGATTACAGGTAGATGTTTGTCTTCAATATTTTTCCATTGCCTTAATTGCTGCCAAAGTTGTTCGGGTGATGGAAATTCATGCAGTTTGATTTTTGTTTCTATGTTGTTTTGTGCTGCTTTATTATGAAAAATAAAACCATCACCATTGGATGAAAAAGCAAAGGGAACATCTAATAAACGTGCATAATCCAGAGCTTGTTGCATCCCTTTGCCAATGCCGTGTTTGTTGGCTTTAGCTTCGATGACGGCTAATGGTATACTGGATTTAAGATAGAGGACAATATCGGCTGATTTAACTGTTTTGCGTAAACCTATCTGACCGCGAACAATAACTTTGCCATCTCGCAATTTTACTTCCTGTCGAACTTGTAACATATTATCCCAACCTACCCTCAAGATTGCAGGAAGTATGTATTTGGTAATTATGTCAGTTTCAGTGAGGTTCTTTTTATCCATTGTTTTGTTAGATACTATACTTAGTCAATCTTGTCTGTATTCGTGTTAGTGACTAAACAATATAAACGCATGGCTTTATTTTGTCAATTGAACATTCACTCATTTCATTGTGTCTATTAATATGTATACAAATCCACTGCTCAGAATAGAACCCTGAGTAAAACACAGAATAAACAAAACTTCTACATCAGCATAAATACTCCCCAGCATACTTTGTAGTATGTTGGGTGTTTTTTTGATTTATTTTTGTGTGTTTTTCTATTTAGTTATTGAGTGACTTTAAACTTGTACGATTAAAACCATCATAAATTCAAAAAGAATTTATGATGGTTTTTTTCAGGTTTATTAAAATTCGATATAATAAACCTGTTTTTAATCCATCCATCAA
>JALWML010000266.1 GCA_027083915.1 Lysobacterales bacterium
AATAGCGAGCTATTCAACTCATTTTTTGCCTTGATTGGAGCTTTTTTCATTCTTTTTTCCACCGCCCCAGAGTTATGCAAAGGTCTCAAATCAAGTTTAAAGAAAAAAATCAGCAATATCCGCAGACATTCTTCATTACACATATTAAAATAAGTCTCCTCCGTTGTAAAATGGAAATCCTAAAATTTAACAAAAGTTTATATGAATAAAACAATTCCAGTAAAAATTTCATTGTTTTTACTTAGTATGACATTATTGCCCTCTCTTACAGTTGCACAATACCAACGTGAGGACTCACAAGAAACAAGCTGTGTTCAATCACCTATTGGGGAATCAACCTTAATTGATGCGAACTATTTTATCCCTCAAAAAGATGATAAGCTTAAAATTGGAGGAAAAGTTTGTGTTGCCACAGCCAATCAGTCCATTTCTACTCAAGAATTGATTTACGATGATAAAAACCAAAATATTAGCATTGATACAGAACTAAGATACCAAGATAAATCTCAAAAAATTCAGGCTCAATCAGCTAAAATAAATCTCGAAAACAACCAAGCTGAACTTTCCAAAGTCACATATCAGTTAAAAGCAAGCAATGCCAATGGATCGGCTGAACTGTTAACAACCAAAGAATCAACAAGTCACCTAGATGATTTAACTTACTCCACCTGCCCGATTGATAATCAACAATGGTTTATTAAGGCTCAATCCGCTGATTTAGACGAAGAGTCTGAAACTGGAACATTTCGTAAAATGACTTTGCGCTTTAAAGGTGTGCCACTGCTTTATTTTCCTTATGCAAAAATGCCTTTAACGAATAAGAGGCAATCTGGTTTACTTATCCCTGAAATCAGTAATTCAACAACCAATGGTTTTGATTTTGCCTTACCTTACTACCTCAATATAGCCGAAAATATGGATGCAACTCTTACGCCACGGTATTTATCAAAAAGAGGAGTAATGCTAGGAACTCAGTTCAGGTATCTTGGCAAAAGCTTTAACGGAGAAATAAATGCCGAATATTTACCCAGTGACCGGGAAGATAAGATTGATAGAGGTTTGGTAGATTATAAACACAATCAAAATTTATCAAACCAATGGTTTTTAAACTCACGTCTTAGATATGTTTCAGATAACCAATACTTTGAAGATTTTGGTTATAACATTAACACTACTGCTCAAGCTTTTGTTTATTCCTACCTCAACCTTAATGGCTATGGCGATCACTGGAACTTTAATGGTCAACTCAATGATTACCAAATTATTAGCGATACAATAAGCCTAACTAGTCAACCTTATCAAACCTTGCCGAGATTATCCTTTAATTATTTTATTGATAGTAATTCATTATTAAGCTATGGAGTAGAAAGCCAATGGGTTAATTTTTATAAAGAAAAGTCTATTACCGCAACCCGACTTGATTTTATGCCTTATATTGAAAAATCATTTCAAAACAACTATTCTCGCTTAACTCCGCGGTTGGCTTATCGTAGCACTAATTGGGATTACTCAAATACCGAATATTCAACTCAAAGTAATTTAACTACCTCTCGCTCATTACCCATTGCTTCATTGGATTACAGTATTAATTTTGAAAAATTATTTGATGACGGCAGTTTCAGTTCCATTGAACCGCATTTATACTATTTATACGCACCTTATAGAAACCAGCAGGATATTCCATTATTCGATAGTCGCGACTTAACATTCGGTAATAGTTTGCTTTTTTTACCCAATGCTTTTTCAGGAGCTGACAGACAAAGTGATGCTAATCAACTGTCAGTTGCTATTTCTCAAAGACATTTTGATAAGCTTGGTCAAGAACAATGGAATTTTACATTAGGGCAAATTGCCTATTTTGATGACAGAAAAGTACAAACCGACAATACTGTTGAAACACGCAGCACTTCACCTCTTATTACAGAATTGAATTATTTCTACCGGAATTGGAAAGCGACTATGAGCGTGCATTGGGACACACAAATCAATAAATCCGAACGCGCACTGTTTAAAATTCAACATAAAGGCAGCAATAATTCACTTTTTAACTTCGCCTATCGCTTTAGACAAGGTAAAATTGAACAAATTGACTCTTCAGTTGTCTTACCGTTTGGTAAAAACAAACGTTTTATTTCACGGTGGAATTATTCAATTGATGCAAATAAAACAATTGAAGCAATTGCCGGTTTTGAGTTTAAAAACTGTTGCTGGGCAGCACGACTTATCGGAAGACGTCATATTTTTAATGAAGCTGGCGACTCGACCAATGGCATATATTTTGAATTACAATTAGATGGCTTAGGAGCCATCGGCCGTAACCCAAGACGGTTACTCAAACAATCAATCCTGGGTTATTCAGAGGAATTTTAAAAACATGAAAAAAATAGTATTAATCACTACATTATTAATGACACACTTTTCAACAATGAGTTATGCAGAAGAAGAATTGTTGGATGAAATTGTCGCTGTTGTTGAAGAAGGCATTATCTTACGAAGCGAACTTGACCGAGCTGTCTCTAACATCACCAAACAACTTAAAGCCAGCGGCACGCAACTACCTCCTAAATCCATTCTTGATCAACAAGTATTGGAGCGCTTGATTACAGAAGAAATACAACTTCAACAAGCAGACCTAGCAGGTGTACGCATATCAGAAGCCGAAATTGATGCAGCACTGGCAGAAGTTGCCTCAAAAAACAATTTAACTTTACAACAAATGCAAATGGCAATAGAAAATGATGGCATGAACTTTGCCGAGTTTCGAAATGACATGCGTAAAGAGTTAAAAACTGAAAAAATTCGAAATGGATTAGCCAATCAAGAAGTCAAAGTTAGCGAACAAGAAATCGATTTATTTCTCGCTGATAATCAACTCTCTCAATTTGAAGTTCGCCTTGGACACATTTTAATTCCATTAGCTCCTGATGCGAAACAAGAAGAGTTAGCCAAAGCAAAAGCGAAAGTAGACAAAATTTACCAAGAATTAGAAAAAGGCACAGATTTTGCAGAACTTGCTACTAAATATTCAGCTGGTCAAAAAGCGCTAGAAGGCGGTGATTTGGGCTGGAGAGCAAGCAGCGAACTCCCTACTTTATTTGCTGACCAAATCAAGTCTATGAAAGTGGGCGAGTTTACACATCCTGTTCGAAGCCAAAGCGGTCTTCACATTCTTAAGTTGGCTGATAAACGCGAACAAGCAAGTAGAATGATTGACCAAGTTAAGGCACGTCATATTCTTATCCAAAACTCCGAATTAGTGACTCCCGCACAAGGCATGGAAATCATCAACGACATTTACAAACGTCTTCAAGAAGGAGAAGATTTTGCAAAGTTAGCAGAAGAAAAATCAGATGATGTCAATTCAGCAGCTTTAGGTGGTGAATTAGGGTGGTTTCAACCCAATGAGTTTGGACAGCGATTTGGAAATGTTGTTGAAAAACTGGACGATCAAGAAATCTCAAGCCCATTCCAAACACAAGCTGGATGGCATATTGTACAAAAGTTAGGCGAAAGAAAGAATGACATCTCAGATGAAATCAAACGCATTCGTGCCAAACGAGCCATTCATGCTCGCAAAATGAATGAGCAAATAGAAAGCTGGTTAACCGAAATACGTGGCGAAGCTTTTGTTGATATTCGAATCTAAAAAATGCCTCAACCCATCGCAATTACCCTTGGTGAGCCTGCCGGTATCGGGTCTGAACTCGTTATCGATTTGGCTAACCAAGGGGAGTTAGATGATTGTGTTATTATTGGTGATTCAGATTTAGTAAAAGATTTACCAAATACCATTCAGGTAAAACATATCCCTACTCATGCCAAAGTAAAACTTGGCACACTCAATGTAAAAAACGCTAGTTACGTGCTGAAACTTCTCGATACTGCTGCACATGGCTGTATGGCAGGAGAATACTCTGCGATGGTCACTTGCCCATTACATAAAGGCATTATTAATGACTCAGGGTTGAACTTCACAGGTCACACGGAATACCTCGCCCAACTCAGTCAAACAACAAAAGTTGTCATGATGTTACTCAATCAACACATGCGAGTTGCACTTGTCACCACACATATGCCATTGAAAGAAGTCGCTCAAAACATTACTTCACAAAACATTCGTGAAGTCATGGATATTTTAATAAACGATATGCACAATAAATTTGGCATTGCTAAACCAAAGATTGCAGTCTGTGGACTTAACCCCCATGCTGGAGAGGATGGTCATTTAGGTATGGAAGAAATTGAAATAATAAATCCATTAATAAAATCTTATCAAGATAATGGTCATAATATTATTGGGGCAATTCCAGCTGACACAATATTTACTACCGAAAAATTAAAAGGTATTGATGCGGTACTTGCCATGTACCACGATCAAGGATTAGCACCATTAAAATATGCAGGCTTTGGTAAATCTGTTAATATCACTCTGGGATTACCTTTTATTCGCACCAGCGTTGATCATGGCACAGCACTTGACATTGCAGGAAAAAATTTAGCATCGAGTGCTAGCTTGCTCGAAGCGGTAAAACTCACACGAAATCTGATAAAAAATGTCAACTAAAATACGTGCCAAGAAAAAGTTTGGGCAAAACTTTCTACAAGATCAATCGGTTATCGAACGAATTATTAATGCCTTCAATCCACAAAAAAACGATGAAGTATGGGAAATTGGCCCCGGACAAGCGGCATTAACAGATCATTTAGTTGAATACAGCAACAACGTAAAT
>JALWML010000267.1 GCA_027083915.1 Lysobacterales bacterium
ACTTTAAGAGACCTTAGTCATGAAAAAAAAACTACTACCAACGCTTTTAAGCATAAGTACTTTATCTTTTGCTTACGATGCAGAAGAAGCACAATCAATGTATGAAGAGGATTGCACCAAATGCCACGACAGTTCAGTTTTTACTCGTCCTGCCAAAGAACGAAAGGTCAATGATTTAGCGACGTTAAAAAAACAAGTCAGTCGCTGTGTCGGAGCAACAGGGGCTTCATGGTTTGAAGAAGATGAAGAAAATGTTGTTGAATACTTAAATAAAAACTTCTATAAGTTTGCCAAAGAAAAAGCCACAAAATAGCTTTAGAAGCTCATAATCATAATTTTAAAAAAAGCAGATGATCTCATCTGCTTTTTTTAGTCTCTTAAATAAAAAATGATTTGGATTTATGGCTTTTTGCAGCTCATGATTAAGTATTTTCCATTGTTATTGTTTTCAAAATTAGAATTAGTGGAGTATAGTAAACGAATCAAGCATCTCATTAAATAGGGTAAATTCTCGATTGATGAGTTGTTCAAGATTAATTTTGGGGAATTTGGTATTTTTAGCAATGTCTACTTCAATCTCATAAAAGTTTTCACCATTATCAGTAATACAATTAACAAAAAAATCATTTTCACTTTCATAGACAGCATAATACCTATCTAATCCTTTGAATTGGAATTTTTCAAAATGTTTTTGGGTTAGACCAAGACTTCTTCCTATTAATTTTTGTTCCAACAACCATTTAACATATTTTTCTTTATCTTTCTCAAAGGGAAAGTGTAAAAGAACTGCATGGTATAAATTATAATCCTTTTTTGAGGGTCCAAAAACCACATAATCAATTTCTTTTGTTTCATCATCATGAACAATTGTATCTTGCCATTGCTGCTTATCGGCTTGAGATTGTGATGGTAAATGTGGGACCTTAACACTGAACTTATTGTTTTCTGAATAATATATTCCATCCTTTATTTTCCCTCGAAAACTTTTGCTTGGTTCTTTTAGGTAATCAAAAGAATGAACAAATCTCTGGTAGGGTTCATAATCTCTTATTTTTAACTTTTCTTCAAATTTACTTCTGTTTTCTAAATTAACATCCACTTCAACCCAAAACATGAGATTGTATGAGCCGTAATCTACTAAATCAATGAAATGATATCTTAGGGTTTCTGCAATTTTTTTAAAAAGTTTCTTTTTTGCGGGTATATGTTGCCGATAAATACGGGAGTAGGATTTTCTTGCATCAAATAAATCCACATCTTCAGATATGAGCTCTATTTTTGCATGGTAAGCTTTTTCAATTTGTTTAATATATTTCTTGAATACTAAAGCTTTAATTGTATTTAATTCAATATAATAGCCCTCAAAGGATAGTTTTCTACTATATTCAAGGCGGTAAATATTTTGATTAAATGCTGCTGGCCCAAAACTCAAGTATTCTCCAGTTTTTGAAAACCGTTCTTTTACTTTCATGTATTGGTATTCACTTTTATTATTCCAGTTAGGCACAGAAATTTTGAATTCCTTTTTTGGAGCGATGTAAATACCGTCTTTTATTTTACCTTTAAGAATTTTAGGAGCTGGCAATAATCCTGCAATTATTCCACCTGTTGAAAGTCCAATAACAGGGTGAATCATAAAGGCCAATAATAGAATATACTTCATAAAAATACCACTTAATTAACAATAGTCAGATAATAGTATTAATTTGTGTACTAAATAACAATCATTAATTTCCAAGTTATCATTTGTTGGACTTACGGTAGAATAAAATGGTACTTTTGCTCTTTTAACAATTACCCCAACTTCATTTGAATAGACTATAATTTTTTTAAGGTCTTAAATAAAAATCGATTTGGGTTTATGCTTTTTTGTAGTTCGTGATTTAGTACTTGGGGTGTTCCTACTATTTGGTTGCATAAGAATTCAGCCAACAAAGGTGCGGAAGTAAAACCGCGCGAACCAAGCCCTGTGAATAGGTATAAGTTAGGTTTAGGTTTTGGCAATGGGTAGTTTTTCCATGTTTTTCCATGTTTTATATCATGGTAATCTTCTTTGAACTGTGTTTGATTAATCACTGCTCCGCATATGGGTAAATGATCAGGCGTAGTTACACGGATGCCTGCGCGTGATTTGTGACTAGAAATGTGAGAAAGTTTTTTTTCAAATGGCGTATCATTCCATAATTCTGTATTACGTTGCCAGTGGTTGGCGTTAGTCTGTGGAGGTTTAAACCAATCATCTTCTTTTATGTGATCAAAAGTGGCTCCCATGGTTTGTTCGCCATGCCATTTAGGTGTAATGTAACCTTTAAATAGCTGAATGTGCTGACAATCAGCAATACAGCGAGCAACACCATTCGAAGCAAAATAACTAATTTGCCCGTGCTTTGGGGTAATAGGAAGTTGGTAGTTCGGTAATAATTTTTTCAGTCCAATCCCATTGGATAGCACTAAACAATCAGTTGTACGTACAACTGAATTGTCTTGTTTTAACTGCCATAAACCGTTTTGGTGGACAAGGGCGTTAATTTCTGCCTGAATATAGGTGAAATTAGGGTTTTGGTGCAATTGATCGAAGACGCTTTTTGCATGTCCTTGGGTATCAAGCCAGCCAGAAGAGGGATATAATAATCCTTGTTGGTATTTTTGAACAATATTTTTCGGTAAATCAAAGTTGTTCAATAGTTTATCTTGCCACAACTCTAAGTTTTCATTAAATGCTAGTTCATAAACACCAACAGCATGATAAAACTCTGGTGAATAATGTTTAATAGCATACAAAAATGACGATAGATAAAACCGTGCTTCAACGGAATCATTTAGCGTAAATGATGGCATAACCATGGCTTGTGGGTTTCCTGATGCTTCCAAACAGGGTTGTTTCTGCCGATCAATAAGCGTGACTTGCTTTCCTGCTTTGCACAACTTTTGTGCCAAGGTTAAACCAGCAATGCCTGCTCCGATTATGGTGTAAGTCTTTGCTTTTTTAGCTTTGAATGTTTGTGCCCATGGTTGCTTTTCAAGTGATTTATGTTCTTCTGTCATTGTGGCAGTGAGCATTTCACGTTTTTGTCCAAATCCTTTGACTTTTTTAATAGTGAAACCAACGGCTTCTAAACCATCCCGAATTTTTCGCGCAACTGTATAAGTCGCGATAGTTGTACCTTGATGAGACAAATGTGCTATGGCTTTAAAAATTGATTCGTTCCATAAATCAGGATTTTTGCTTGGAGCAAAGCCATCTAAGTACCAAGCATCAATACTCGCATTAAGTTGTCGCAATCCCAATGTGGCATCACCGATGATAAGTGTTAACGTGGTGTTTTGTGCTTTAAAGTGTAATCTGTGAAAGCCGTAAAGGAGATTGAGGGGATAGTTGTTGATTAAAAGTGTAGATTGCTGGCTTAATTGTGGGAATTGTGACAATGCTGTTTTGAGTTGTTCTATATTAAATGGATGCAATTCACAGCTGATATAGTGCAAATGTTGCTCTTTTGTTGCTGTTTCATCCCAAAGTTTTAAGGTGTTGAGAAAATTAAGCCCTGTGCCAAAACCAGTTTCTGCAATGGTAAAATTATCTTTGTTTCGCCAGTTATTGGGTAAATCATTGCCTTGTAAAAAAACGTGTTTTTTTTCTTCTAGACCAATACCGGGTTGAAAATAAATGTCGTTGTAGTTGCCAGAGAATGCATTGGATGATTGGTCAAGCTCAAACTTTAAAGTGTTGGCTTGTTTTAAAGGAAATGGAAGTTTTGAATGCACGTTCATTAAAAATTTAATATGGTGATGCTTTTTACTGCGTATCATTCTTGATACTTGCCCAAATCCATGTGGGTTTACATGAAAATCCTTTCCATAAGGAATTTTGGTAGTTTCTTAGCTGCATTTAAGGGCTTGTACAATCATTGTGTTTTCACTATCGGGATTTGGGTAATAGGTTAAAACCAGAGATTACATGATTTTAACCTATTAGGAAAAGGTGTTATCTTAAAAACTATAACGAATACCAAGAGCAAAACGATCAACATCTTGGTTGAATTTATAGTCAAAATAAGCACCAAAATTTTCTGTAAAAAGATAGGCTGTTCCTAGCGCAAAAGTGGTGTCTCCACCATTGATATCTAAATACTCAATTGCACCTTTCAATTCTAAAGCATCAGAAACCATTGATCTTACACCTACGGTGGCTTCATAACCTGTCTCACTACTTGAACCTGATGCAGAAACATTAGCGATATCAATTTCCCCATAAACTGAAGATGAATCAGAAAAGTGGCTGGCATAGCCAACACCGGCGGTTATAAGAGTGATGTCAATACTGTTTTTTGAGACATATTCTAAGTCACCAGCAAAATAAACACTTTCGTTTATTTCTTTACTAAATTTTATATTGAGACCAGATAAACTATTAACCAATGAGGTTTGGTCAGGTCTCCAGGTAATATAACCTAAATCAAAATAGTTAAAAGTGGGTGTTTCTGCTAATGCGTTAAAAGTAAATGCGCTTAACAGAACTAAAAGTAATTTTTTCTTCATTTATTTTCTCCATATAATTAAAAGAGATATTTGCCATCGTTAGACAGTTATGCAAAAGTCTCTAAAAGTGCTACTAACAGTTACTTGTAAATAAAATGAACAGTTTACACGTAATGTTTTATAACAAGATTTTTTATTATAAAGTTAAGCTCAAATGAATAATAGTTTTTTACGAGGTAAATAGTTATTAC
>JALWML010000268.1 GCA_027083915.1 Lysobacterales bacterium
AATATTATCTGTCAACATGTAACCAATGGACATATCCAAAGAATTATTGCTATCAACAGTTACACCTGTTCCGGCTAAATTAGCACCATCAACATTCAAAAAACTTGAATCGTCACTAGGGTTAATATTGATTGCACGCACATGCAACAACCAGTCACCTTGCTCGACAGCAGAAACACTCATAGTTGCACCTAATGAAGCGAGCATACATACTAATAATTTTTTATTTGTTTTTTTCATTTTTATTAATCTCGATTGAATTGCGTATATTATAATTTTCTAATATAAGAAATAGTTGACAGCTATCAAGTTAAGAGTAGTTCATTGTAAAGTTTTAAAAGTTTGTCTATTGAGTTAATATTATTATTAATTAATAACTCTGGATTGACTTGTTAAATTATGCACCTTTATAATGATGGATTAGCATTGATAAAGGGTCTAAAAAGATGAATGAGTTAATTGCCTCACAAGGCATAAGTTTTACTTCTATTTCTCGTGGGATAATCGGCATGATTTCTCTTATTGCCATCGCTTATATATTCTCCTCGGATCGTAAAAACATTTCTTGGAAAGTTGTTGGCATCGGTTTATTGATGCAGTTGATTATCGCGGTTGGTGTTTTATATGTGCCCGCCATCAAAGGAACCTTCGAGTTTATTGGTCATCGCTTTGTCGATGTAATGGAATTTACCAAAGCTGGGACTCGCTTTTTATTCAATTCATTTGTTACAGGAAAAATTGAATCTCCCTTAGTCAATTTTTCCGTTATGATTTTGCCAACGATTATCTTTTTCTCAGCTCTTACATCCGTTTTGTTCTTTTTAGGCATTATTCAAAAAATCGTTAAAGGACTTGCCATTGTTTTAACTCGCACAATGAATATATCTGGTGCAGAAAGTTTATCCGTGGCAGGCAATATCTTTTTAGGTCAGACTGAAGCGCCTCTTATGATTAAAGCCTACCTTGCCAAAATGAATCGTTCTGAAATTTTATTAGTTATGATTGGTGGTATGGCAACAGTTGCTGGTGGCGTATTAGCTGCCTATGTTAGTTTCCTTGGCGGTGATGATTTAGCGCAACAAGCTTTTTATGCCAAACATTTATTAAGCGCCTCGGTGATGGCAGCCCCCGGTGCTATAGTTGTTGCCAAGATACTCATGCCACAAACAGAAAAGATTGACAGCAATATTGAAGTGACAAAAGAAACAGTCGGATCAAACTTTCTTGATGCCATGGCAACAGGAACATCCGAAGGTTTAAAATTAGCGATGAATATTGGTGCCATGCTTTTAGTATTTTTTGCTTTTATTGCAATGGGTAACTACATCTTAGAAAAAATTGGTGGCTATACACGTTTTATTGACTGGTTGATAATGGCTGCTCTTGCGGTTGCTTATGCTTATTATAAATTTTCAAAAAAAGACGACAAAGCTTACATCAAATCTTTCTTAATCTCATTTTTTGTTGGGCTCCTTGCTTTGGTTTTTTATCGTTACCTGAGAGTACACCTTAATGATGTCAACATATTAACGAGCATTTTCCCTTTTATTGACGCTAATCCTGATGATTTTGTTGCTGGCACTTATGCATTAAACAATTCAATAAATAGCTGGGTTGCAGCACACACAAATTATGACAAATTATCCATGGAATTTATTTTAGGTTATACTTTTGCTCCACTGATGTGGTTGATTGGTGTGGCCAAAGAAGACATGACCATACTTGGTCAGTTGTTAGGAATCAAATTAATAGCCTCTGAGTTTGTTGCCTATATTAATTTAGCTGACTTTAAAGATGTCGCTCAACAAACTCATATTCAGTACCAAAAATCCATTATGATAGCCACGTACATGTTGTGTGGATTTGCCAACTTTGCATCCATCGGCATTCAAGTTGGTGGTATTGGACAACTGGCACCCAATCAAAGAAAACGTTTATCAGAATTTGGCATGAAAGCCCTACTCGGCGGAATGCTTGCCTCATTACTCTCTGCCAATATAGCTGGCATGTTAGTGGGCTAAAGCATGACTAATTACACATAATTCATCAAAAAATACGTTATAATTCATAAATTAAAAATTAGGAATCACAATGAATAAAATCATATCAATAATACTCTTACTCTTCTCAACTGCGAGTATTAGTAAGATACCTTTAGAAGATTTTCTTAAAGCTTCAGAATTTAAAGTAGTCTCAATTTCTCCAGATGGTAAAAAACTTGCTGGTGTAATGGAGTCATCGCCTGGTACTGATAAAATTGCAATTTTAGATTTAAAAAAGATGAAAGGTATTTCATCATTAGAATTTGGCGAGAATAGAAAAATAAGCGGCTTATCTTGGGTAAACGACGACATGATTGCTATGAACATCAATAAAACCGAAGGTTATCTAGATAGAAAAGGAAAGTGGGAAGCTCTTTACATAATGAAGGCTAAAGGTAAAGGTAAAGGCTATCCTATTCGCCAACGTGGTAAAACATCTAAAAATTTAGGTCGTGCTGGTTCAAATAAAACCAAACAGGGTTATGCTACACTCGTTAGTGGATTACCAAATGAACCTGATGTTATTTTAGCTCGCGTAGCTCATGGCGGATATTACTTAGCCCGTATAAATATAAAGTCAGGCATTGAATACCCTTTATCCCGACCTGCAGATAAACGCCTTTCAAACGTATGGGTAAATAATAACTATAAACCTGTTGTTGCTGTTAGTCGCTGGGATCCAGTTTCAAAATCAAGTAACTTCTATTATAAAACACCTGATGCAACAAGTTGGAAAAAACTTAATTTCATTGATGATGAAGAAAAGTCTATATCATTTGCTGGAAGCAGCAAAGACCCCGAAATTGTCTACTTGATGTCTAACCATGAAACATCAACTCAAAGCCTATATAAATTTAATTTATCTACTGGTGTTTCTACTAAGATTTATACCAATAAGACTGCCGACTTAGGTAGTACAATTTATAATTTAGATCGGCAAGCTATTGGTTTTGGGTTGATGCCAGACTATCCTCAGGTAATATGGGTAGATCAGAAAGATAAAATCACACAGACATATAAAGGTCTACAACAAAGCTTTCCGAATCAAGTCATAAATATTTATAATGCAACCAAAGATAAAGAAAATATGGTGTTTTACGTATATGGCGATACAAATCCTGGAGATATTTATAACTTAAACCTAAAAACAAATAAAATAAAAAAACTTGTATCAACAAGAAGCTGGGTAAAACCCGATGAAATGGCCCAAATGAAACCAATTAAAATAATAGCACGTGATGGCATGGAGATGCATGGTTACTTGACATTACCAAAAGGAAAAGAAAGCGCCAAAGGTTTACCAATGATTGTTCATCCTCATGGAGGACCTTATGGACCTCGTGATGTATGGGGATTTAATCGTGATGTTCAAATCATGGCAAATGAAGGTTATGCAGTCTTGCAAGTAAACTTCAGAGGTTCTGGTGGTTATGGTAGAAAATTTGAAGAAGCTGGTTATCGTGAATGGGGTCGTAAAATGCAAGATGATTTAACCGATGCGACACATTGGGCAATTGATCAAGGCATTGCAGACCAAAATAAAATTTGTATTTTCGGAGGTTCTTACGGGGGTTATGCAACACTTCAGGGTTTAGTAAAAGAGCCAGATTTGTATCAATGTGGACTAGGTTATGTTGGTGTTTATGATATGTTTAAATTTAAAACCTGCGGTGATATTGCCTCTAGTCACTATGGTCAAAAGTTTTTGGAAAAAGTTGTGGGTGATGATAAAAACTATTTAAAAGAAATCTCTCCAGCACTTAATGCAGAGAAAATTAAGGCTAAAGTCTTTTTGGTTCATGGCGAAGATGATGTGCGCGTACCAATGTGCCAATACAACTCAATGGTTAAGGGTTTGAAGAAAGCTGGTATACCATACCAATCTATGACTAGAGATGAAGGTCATGGTTACCATAACCCTAAAAACGTACGTGATTTTTACAATGCTGCTATTAAATTCTTTGCAGATAATTTAAAAAACTAAACCAATAACCACCTAATTAAACAAAGGGGCAAACAGATGGTTTGCCCTTTTTTTATTGCTTAAAATCTGCCAAACAAGTAAAGTGATTACATGAAAGAAGATGTTTATCTTATTGATGCTAGTATTTATATTTTTAAAAGCTATTTTTCTTATGGTGATGAATTTGTTGCTGCCAATGGCGCTCCGATTAATGCTGTTTATGGATTTACTCGGTTCTTAACTCAATTCATCCATCAGACAAAACCTAAGTATATTGCCTGTTGTTTTGATGAATCATTGGATACTTCCTTTCGCAATGAAATATATCCTGACTATAAAGCCAACCGTGAAGCGGCACCACCAGATCTGAAACGGCAATTTAAATTATGCCAAGAAGTGGCCAATGTTATGGGAGTTGCCACTTTTCGTGATGGCTATTATGAGGCTGATGATTTAATTGGTACATTGGCTAAACACCACCAAAGTTTAGACCACTCTATTCATATCATATCTGCAGATAAAGACTTAGCACAATTAATTGGTCAAAATGATAAATGGTGGAACTATGGAAAAGAGCCCCCTTTTTCACCATCGGATGTTTATGAAAAATTTGGTGTTCACCCTCATCAAATTGCAGATTTTTTAGCACTCACAGGAGATAGTGTTGACAATATACCAGGAGTCCCGGGCATTGGCGCCAAAACAGCAGGTCC
>JALWML010000269.1 GCA_027083915.1 Lysobacterales bacterium
CAATTGATGCAACAACGGCTATCGTTGGCAATGCAATAACAAACCAAACAATAGGATATTTATACCATGCTTTGGTTTTCATTTTATCTCTTTGGTCCAAAATACTTAGTCTCCTCAGTTATGGTTGTTCCGTCTTCACCAGCTACAGTAATTAATATTTCAATGTTTTGAATTCGGCGTTTAACATCTGTTTTCAATGCTCTAACCTTTACGGGTAAATTCAAAACATCTCCCGGAGGTAAAGGACGTTCTTTAAATTTATCGTCAACAATTACTTCCAAATCTTTACCAAAACCCTTAGCGGTAATTATGTAGCGCTGAATAGATTTACCTTTGTTCATAATTTTAAGTTTATAAACATTTTCTATTGTTTTTGAATCAACTTGACGATAGAAACTGTTTCTGTCACGCAAGACATCCACAGCAATATCCTTACGGTTAACTAAAGTATAAGAAAACAAACCAATAAATATACTTAAAGCAACCGCATAAAGAATTATTCGAGGGCGCAAAATATGAGTTTTTTTGCCTTCTAACTGATTTTCTGTGGTGTATTTTATTAAACCAGGCTCTTTACCAATTTTAATCATGACTTCGTCACATGCATCGATACAGGCAGCACAGGCAATACATTCGTACTGCAAACCATCACGAATATCAATACCTGTTGGACACACCTGAACACAGGCTTGACACTCAATACAATCACCTGGGTTTTCAGTTTCTGCACGTTTCTTTTTACCACCTACTCGTGGTTCACCACGGGCAACATCATAGGAAATAATTAAGGTGTCGCGATCAAACATGGCACTTTGAAAACGTGCATAAGGGCACATGTGCATACACACTTGTTCACGCAAAAATCCAGCATTACCGAATGTAGCTAAGGCATAAAAGAATATCCAGAAGGTTTCCCATGGACCAAGTGTCCATGTTTGGACGTGGAAAAATAATTCTCGGATAGGGGAGAAAAAACCAACAAAGGTAAATCCAGTCCATAATGCCAATAATAACCAAAGCAATAACTTTAAGCCACGTGTTTTAACTTTTGCAAAATTCCAAGGCGCTTTGTCTAGTTTTATGCGTTTATTTCTGTCACCTTCTAGCCAATATTCTATTCGTACAAAAAGTTCTGTCCATACCGTTTGTGGGCATGCAAAACCACACCAGACTCTTCCTGCCAAAGCAGTAACAAAGAATAGTGCGAATGCGGCAATAATTAGTGCCCATGATAAAAATATAAAATCTTGAGGCCAAAAAGTTATAAAGAATATATGAAATTTTCGAGCAGGTAAATCAAAAAGAACAGCCTGATGACCATCGAAACTCAACCAAGGCAATAGGTAAAATATACCTAATAACAAGTAAAGAGATATTTTTCGTAGGCGCTGAAAAAAACCTTTTACATTACGTGGATGAATCTTCTTCCTTTTTTCGTATAACTGAATTTCTAACGGTTGTTTATCATCACTCATGTCGATTGCCCTCTATTTGAGTTGTTATTTGTTAATTATTCTTGTAGAGAACGAGTTTTTTTAGCCAATTTAGTGCGTGGCGATATCAACACCAAACCCACTAAAACAGCAGTAATTAAGTTAAAAAGCCAAAAGAATACAAAACCAAAGGCATAACCCTGCATAGCCGTTATATCCACATTAAATGTTGCCAATTGCCCCATTAATACAGGGTCAAATGCGGCAAAAAATCCCATGGTTTGAACGGCAGCTACAACAAAAGAAACCCAAACAACAACAGCTCAAGCGTCTATAAAAAATACGCTTGAGCTGTCTTTGGTTAAAGTTTATGTCTTGTATATTGCTGTTATCATTCATGACTTAAAGAGTAGACATAAGCAGCTAAAACTTTAATGCTGCCATCATCTAATATATTCCCATGAGCTGGCATTTTCCCAGATATACCCTCTAATAGGATTGTCTCAATTTTTCCAGAATCAAAGGAGTGTAACCACGTAGAATCGGTAAGGTTTGGTGCTCCCATCAAATGATTACCTTTCGCATCAGCACCATGACAAGCAGCGCAGAACATAGCAAACTTGCCTTTGCCTTCTGCAACCAAATCTTCATCTTGACCTTCTTCGCTAAAGTTGCGAACATATGCAGCAACCTGTTTAACACCATCATCACCCAAAGCAGAACCCCAAGCTGGCATTACACCATTACGGCCGTTTGTAATTGTTTGCACCAATGTGTCAGGCTCACCACCATAGAGCCAATCATTATCCGTTAAATTTGGAAAACCCACTGCACCTTGTGCATCTGATCCATGACAAGTACTGCAATGGTTAGCAAATAAACGCTCACCAATTGCTATTGCTTTTTCATCTTGAATCATTGCTGGAATTGGTTTATCAATGAAGGAACTAAATAAATCAGCTCTTTTTTCTAGAACCTGCTTATTTTCAGCTGCCCACTCACTTTCTTGAGTCCAACCCAATGTACCTTTATAATTACCCATTCCTGGATAAATTACAAGATAACCGATGGCAAATAGAATTGTAAATATAAACATAAACAGCCACCAACGCGGCAATGGGTTGTTGTATTCTTCAATACCATCCCAACTATGTCCTGTTGTCTCCCCTTGCTTTTGGTCTTTTGCCTTCATTTTAGAGGTAGACCATAACAAATAAGAATAACCAATTATGTGCGCAACCACTATGATTGCGATGTATAAACTCCAACCACTAGTCATTTCCATTTTCGTCACCTCTAGTTTTTTCTGTTTCAAAGTCATCATCTAATGGTAAGTTAGACATGTGTTCAAATTGGGATTTTTGCTTATCACTATAAGCCCAAAAGACGATACCAAAAAAGGCAATCATCATAACAATAATAAAAATTCCACTTATCATTTGTAGCTCCTTGGAATAGCAGTTCCCAACACTTGCAAGTAAGCTATTACAGCTTCCATTTTAGTTTTACCATCCACATCTGCTTGAGCATTATCAAGCTGCTCTTGCGTCCAAGGAATACCAAACCATTTTGCTTGGACTGCCATACCTTTAGCGGTTTGTTCAGCATCAACCAATTCTTCAGCAAACCAAGGATAACCTGGCATATTGGATTCTGGCACCACTGAACGAGGGTCCATTAAGTGATACTCATGCCATTCATTCGTGTACTTGCCACCAACGCGGTGTAAATCAGGCCCTGTTCTTTTTGAACCCCACTGAAATGGATGATCATAAACAAACTCATTGGCTTGTGAATAGTGACCATAGCGTAAAGTTTCATCAACAAAAGGCCTAATCTGTTGTGAATGGCAGTTATAACAGCCCTCAGAAATATAAATATCTCGACCAGCAAATTCTAAGGCGGTATATGGTTTAAGATTTGGATGAGCTTCAATAACGCTTGTTTGAAACATTAAGGGAACGATTTCAACCAAACCACCCATACTCACAACTAAGGCTATTAGTATACCCATTAAACCAATGTTTTTTTCAATTTTTGCGTGTTTACTCATGCCATTACTCCTTCTACATTATCAAGCGCTTTTGCATCACCTTTGGATTTAACAGTCATTATAAAATTATAAAACATTATACACATACCTGTTAAGAACAATGTTCCACCAATGAAACGTGCAATGTAGTATGGATAGGTTGCTTTAACTGTTTCTGCAAATGAATAGACAACAGTACCATCTGCATTAATATCACGCCACATCAAACCTTGCATAACACCAGCAATCCACATAGATGCGATATACAAAACAATACCAAGTGTTGCAATCCAGAAATGTGTATTAATTAATTTAGTTGAATACATCGCCTCTTTCTTCCAAAGCTTAGGAATTAGAACATACAAAGATCCAATAGTAATTAACGCAACCCAACCAAGCGCACCAGAGTGTACGTGACCAATAGTCCAGTCGGTATAATGCGATAAAGCGTTAACTGTTTTAATTGCCATCATGGGTCCTTCAAAGGTAGACATACCATAGAATGACAAAGAAACAATAAGGAACTTGATGATAGGATCATCACGTAATTTGTGCCATGCACCTGATAATGTCATAATTCCATTAATCATACCACCCCAAGATGGAGCCAATAAAATTAAAGAAAAAACCATGCCTAGAGATTGAGTCCAATCAGGCAAAGAGGTGTAATGTAAATGATGAGGTCCTGCCCACATATATGAGGATATCAATGCCCAAAAATGCACGATTGATAAACGGTATGAATAAACGGGACGACCAGCTTGCATGGGAATAAAGTAGTACATCATTCCTAAAAATCCAGCAGTTAAGAAGAATCCTACCGCATTATGCCCATACCACCACTGCACAATTGCATCAACCGCTCCAGGGTAAACAGAGTATGATAAATGCCAATTAACTGGTATTTGTAAGTTGTTTACAATATGCAATAATGCAATCGTAATAATAAATGCAGCATAAAACCAGTTAGCAACGAAGATATGTTTTTCTTTTCTTTTAGTGATTGTTCCAAAGAAAACCACTGCATAAGCCACCCAAACAATAGTTAAGAAAACATCAATCGGCCAAATAAGCTCAGCATACTCTCTTGATTGTGTATAACCAAATGGAAGTGTAAATACAGCTCCAACAATCACTAACTGATAACCCCAAAAGACAAAAGAAGCCAGTTTTGGCATAAATAAGTTTGCCTTACATGTTCTATATACAACATAAAAAGACGTACCAATTAGTGCATTACCGCCAAAA
>JALWML010000270.1 GCA_027083915.1 Lysobacterales bacterium
AAGACTTAACGAGGTCTTTTTAGAAAATCAATTTGGAATAAACAATGTTTAAAATAAAAATAATTCTACTCACCTTTTTATTCATAAGTTCAATTGGCTTTGCTGCTGACGGACTTATTCAAATCAAAAGCAACCACAGCGTTAAACAAACCACTAAAAACTTGGTGAAAGTTTTAGAAAAAAAAGGCATGACTGTTTTTGATGTGATAAAACACAAAAAAGGAGCACATAAAGTTGGCAAAAAACTTCGACCAACTACGGTGGTCATTTTTGGCAACCCAAAAGTTGGCACGCCACTGATGCAATGCGCACAAACTGTTGCCATAGATTTGCCACAAAAGGCTTTAATCTATAAAGATGTTAATGGGCAAGTTTGGTATGCTTACAACAATCCCCAATACTTAGTTGCCCGCCATAATATAAAAGGGTGTGAAAAACCCCTAGCAAAAATCACCAATGCGCTGGCTAACTTTGCCAAAGCCGCAACAAGATAGTTTCGCTTAGCTTTTACGATAATTACTCGATACTTGATTAATTGCCGTGATTGTCCAACGAGAGTTGGCATGACAAATCGCAGCTGCCAAAGCATCTGCTGCATCTTCTTGAATGTTTTCTTTATAGTTTAATAACAATTGCACCATGTATTGCACTTGTGTTTTGGCAGCACTGCCTTTTCCAACTACCGATTGTTTGATGGCTTTGGGTGCATATTCATAAACTGGCAAATCCATAGCCACTGCTGCACAAATAGCTGCACCGCGTGCCTGTCCTAGCTTGAGAGCTGAGCCTGCATTTTTTGCCATAAAAACGGTTTCAATAGATATTTCATCAGGGCGGTATTGATGAATCAATGCGGTAATATCGTTGAATATAACTTTCAAGCGATCAGGAAAAACGCCACTGCCGCATTTTATAGGTTGAAAATGAACGAGCTTAGCATTTCGCCCATCGGTATCAATAATGCCAATACCTGTGGTACGAGACCCTGGATCTATACCTAAAATTCGGGTTATGTTATTCATTCCTTGATTATGCCAAAACAATTATATAATTACAAAACCTTGACGAATTTAACATTTTTCTTGGCATAAAGTATTACACTAGTATCTTTACTTCGATACAAATTTATGAAAACTCTTCTTGTCTTAATTCTTTTCCTTTCTACATGCGATGTTTATAGCGCACTGCCTGCAAATTTACAAAGACAACTTTTATTTTCTGCCGATGCACCCATTGCCGTTCGTCATGCTGGTGATGGCTCTGGTCGTTTGTTTATTGTGGAACAAGCAGGCACTATTAAAATATGGGATGGTACAACCCTTCTAGCCACCAATTTTATTGATATTAGTGCCAAAGTAGCCAGCGGTGGTGAGCGCGGACTTCTTGGACTAGATTTTGATCCTAATTATGCTACGAATGGTTTTTTCTATGTTTATTATACAAAGCAAAGCCCTAATTTTGGTGACACTATAATTGAACGTTATAGTGTCAGTGCCGATGCTAATATCGCTGATTCAACAAGCGGGCAAATCATCTTAAGAGTGCCTCAACCTGCATCTAATCACAATGGTGGAGATATTCATTTTGGTCCTGATGGTTATCTATATATTGGGCTTGGCGATGGAGGAGGTGCTGGTGATACTGACAATAATGCACAAAACCTTAATGTTTTACTGGGTAAAATGTTACGCATTGATGTTTCTCCCGAAGTCGTTGACCCTGATAACATATTTAAAAACTCCTTTGAAAGTAGTAGCCCAATAACTGTTAACACTTGTGGACTAGATTCTGTAGCTGGGTCATATCGAATACCTAACGACAACCCTTTTGTTTCCAATGCTTCTGCTTGTGCAGAAATATGGTCTTATGGATTAAGAAACCCTTACCGATGGAGTTTTGACAAACAAACTGGTAATTTAATCATAGGCGATGTCGGTCAAAACTTATACGAAGAAGTTGACTTTCAACCCGCAACAAGTGCTGGTGGTGAAAACTATGGTTGGCGATGTAGAGAAGGTGCTCACGATTTTGATACCAGTGATTGTACTGGCAATGAAGTCTTCACTGAACCTGTTATAGATTTACCACAAGCATCAAATAACGGCTGTTCAGTTATGGGTGGTTATGTCTATCGCGGTTCAGCCATTCCTGCTATACAAGGTTTGTATATTTTTTCAGATTATTGCGGTGGTGAAATCAATTTTGCCACGCCCACTGGAGCTACATGGTCATTTGAAATGTTAGAAGATGTTAATTTTGGTACCCGCGGGTTTGGTGAAGACGAAGCGGGAGAAATTTACCATATTTTCAACAATGACATTTATAAATTCATATTAAACTAAATTTCTCAGATAGCATTTTTTAGGACAGTAACATTGCTGTCCTTTTTTATGCCTGTTTGCTGTGTTAGAATTTATAACTTATTTTATTTTGAGAAAAATCATGTTTAAAGTCTTAGTCTTGTTATTATCTATCAATACGCTCTATGCTCAAGAATTTTTTGATGCTGATTTCATAAAAAAAGTCACAACTCTTCGTGATAAAGCCTTAACAGATTCAACCGCTTATGACATTACTGAATCATTAACTACCGAAGTTGGTCCTCGTTTAGGTGGATCTAAAGGAGATGCTCGAGCTGTCAAATGGGCTGTTGCCAAATTCAATGAATTAGGCTTTGATAAAGTCTGGACAGAGCCAGTGACCTTCCCTAAATGGGTGCGCGGTGTTGAAACTGCCCAGATCATTGCCCCTTTTCCACATGAAATTAAAATCACTGCATTAGGCGGTTCTCTATCGACGCCAAAGAGAGGACTTAAAGGGGAGATTGTTCATTTCAAAACTATCGAAGATTTAAAGAATGCCGATGCTTCTTTAGTCAAAGGTAAAATTACCTTTATTAGTAATCGCATGGAACGTTATAAAAATGGCAAAGGTTATGGCATGGCAAATGGAGCGCGTTATATGGCTGCCAAATACACTGCTGATAAGGGTGGAATTGGCGCAATTATTCGCTCAATTGGTACAGACAGTAACCGTGATCCACATACTGGTGGCATGAAATCGGTCAATTTTAACCAAGAAACGGGGGAAATTACTTTATTGAAAAAAGGAGAGGTTGTTCCTGCTGGTGCTATTTCTAACCCTGATGCTGATTTATTAGTTAATGTTCTTAAACGCGGCAAGCCTGTTATTTTCAAATACACACTGGGTTCACATTGGGATGGGCAGTACACTTCACAAAATGTTATTGGTGAAATTACTGGCAGAGAAAAACCAGAAGAAGTTGTTATTATTGGCGGTCATTTAGATTCATGGGATTTAGCAACTGGTGCTATTGACGATGCATCAGGATGTGGCATTACTATGGCTGTTGCAAAGTTAATTAAAGATGCTGGTATTAAACCCTATCGGACGATTCGAGTGGTCTTGTGGGCTAATGAAGAAAATGGATTACATGGCGCACGTGCCTATGGAAAAGCACATGTAGATGAATTAAACAAACACATTATCGGAGCAGAGTCTGATTTTGGTGCTTCGCCAATTTATCAGTTCAAGTCAAACGTATCAGATCAGGCCTTACCAGTTATAGCTCAAATGGCAGAATTATTAACACCAATTGGAGTAACCTATGTCGGCAACAACGCCAGATCTGGCGCCGATATTTCGCCATTACTAAAAGCAGGTATGGCAACCATGCAATTATCGCAAGACGGTACAAACTATTTTGACCTTCACCATACACAAGATGACACTATGGATAAGATAGTACCTGAAGAAATTGCTCAAAATACCGCTGCTTGGATTGTGTTTGTCGCTCTCGCTGCTGAATATAAGGGCGATTTTGGTTTTGACTTGTATAAAAAACAATGAATCAGCTCCAAAAATTCACTAAAAACTACCCTGTCAATATAGAATTAAAAGTTCAATGGGGCGATATGGATGCATTTAACCATGTCAATAATGTTATGTATTTCAGGTATTTTGAATCGGCTCGACTAGCCTATTTTGAACGCATCGGAGTTATGGATAAAAGCAACAAGAACGAAATAGCTCCAATCTTGGCAGAAACCAGTTGTCGTTATCGCCTACCTTTGAACTACCCTGATACAATATTAGTTGGAGCACGAGTTATTGAAAACCACTCCCATGGTTTTTTAATGGAATACGCAATTTATAGCCAAAGCCACAAAGCAGTTTCTTCAATTGGCACTGGCAGAATAGTTATGCTCAATTACAAAACCCATGAAAAAGTTGCTGTCAATAAGGAGACAATAAAACTTATCAAGGAATTATCAACTAGCCCGAACATTTAGAAGAATGGAATACTCGGGCTAGTTCCCATACCTAAATTTAGAACATTAAAAAGCCTCTTATGAATTTCATAAGAGGCTTTTTCTTTACTAATAATTCAATCTAATTTTGCTTAAATCGTCTTGCGTATAAAAGTATCAATGCACTTAACAACATTAATGCCCACCATTGATTGACTGGTATCATCAATGGAGGTCCAACATGATTACCAAACTCAATAGGTGGAGCTGAAGGAATATCCGTAGATAGCTCAACAACACTGGTCACTGGCAAAAATGGCTCTGAACATCCCGTTAAATCAGCATCGGTTAAGTCATAATTTAACACATAACAGACCGCAGGGTTTGGTGGAATTGGTGATAAACCTACTGGTAAATTTGTAAAATCAAAACTACCTGTTC
>JALWML010000271.1 GCA_027083915.1 Lysobacterales bacterium
AGTTTATGTTTCTATATCGGGATTTGGGTATATAGATAAAGTCGATTAATTAGACAATATTTTATTCTAATTGGTTTGATTGCTGAGTTGTTATAGTCATTACTTTAAATGTATTTAATGGCTGTTATGTTACTGAATGTTGATAAAACCCAACTACCCGTGTTTGTTTTCATGGTTTTATAATGTTTGTTTTAACAATTATTTAGTGGCTTTGGTGGTTAATGCTGGTTGGCAAGCTCACCTTACAGCTAAATTAAAATTATGATATACGTACATAATTTCTGCCTTCGAAGGAATGACGCTGTTTGTGTTGAGAAAGGTGCCTACAAGGTACGCCACTACTTTTTCTTTTGCGGGCTTTGCGTTATGCTTTTGATTGTCTATGTATCTAAGATAAGGGTCACACATAGGTGACCCACTACTTGCATAAAAAAAGCCAACTTGAAGTTGGCTTTTTTGTTTTTTGAATTTTATTAAGTGCTTATCTTTTTAAATTCTTTTTCAAACGTGCTAGGGCATGTAGTTGTGCAACGGCTTTAGCCAAGTCGGCTTGTACATGTGCTATGTCTTGGCGCTTATCAGAGTCTTTTAACAACCTTTCTGCTTCTTCTTTGGCTTGAATGGCTGCTGCTTCATCAATGTCTTCTGCTCGTGTTGCTGTGTCGGCAAGTACTGATACGAGGTACGGTTGAACTTCTAGAATTCCACCGGAAACATAATAGTTTTCGTGTGTACCATCTTTTAGTTCGACGCGCACTTCACCAGGTTTAAGCAATGTAATTAATGGAGCATGTCGTGGTGCGATACCCAACTCTCCAGCTACTCCTGTTGCAAATACCATAGCGACTTCTCCTGAGAATATCTCAGTTTCGGCACTTACGATGTCACATTGTATTGAACTCATATTTTTCTCCGCGAGTTAAATAGCTTTTAGGCTATTAGGCTGCTTCTTTCTCTTCCATTGCTTTTGCTTTAGCGATAACTTCGTCAATTGAACCTGCCATATAAAACGCTTGTTCTGGTAAGTGATCGTATTCGCCTTCGATAATGCCTTTAAATCCGCTGATTGTTTCGGCAAGAGATACGTATTTTCCAGGAGATCCTGTAAATACTTCAGCAACGAAGAATGGTTGTGAGAAGAATCTTTCAACTTTACGTGCACGGTAAACAACTTGCTGATCTTCATCAGATAATTCGTCCATACCCAAAATTGCGATAATGTCTTTTAATTCTTTATAACGTTGTAGTGTACCCTGTACAGCACGAGCTACGTTGTAATGCTCTTCACCAACAACATTTGGATCAAGCTGACGTGATGTTGAATCCAATGGATCAACCGCTGGGTAAATACCAAGCTCTGCAATGTTACGTGATAATACAACTGTCGCATCCAAATGCGCAAAGGTTGTAGCAGGTGATGGATCTGTTAAATCATCTGCTGGTACATAAACCGCTTGGATTGATGTAATTGAACCTTTCTTGGTTGAGGTAATACGCTCTTGTAACATACCCATTTCTTCAGCCAATGTAGGCTGATAACCTACCGCTGATGGCATACGTCCAAGCAATGCTGATACTTCGGTACCAGCCAATGTGTATCGGTAAATATTATCAATAAATAATAAGACATCACGTCCTTCATCACGGAATTGTTCAGCAATTGTTAGTCCTGTTAGAGCAACACGCAATCTGTTTCCTGGAGGCTCATTCATTTGACCGTAAACTAAGGCAACTTTATCCAATACGTTGGAGTCTTTCATTTCGTGGTAGAAGTCATTTCCTTCACGAGTACGCTCACCAACACCTGCAAATACAGAGAATCCTGAGTGCTCAATCGCGATGTTACGAATTAGTTCCATCATGTTGACTGTTTTACCAACACCCGCACCACCGAATAATCCAACTTTACCACCTTTATTGAATGGGCATACCAAATCGATGACTTTAATACCAGTTTCTAGAATTTCATCTGATGCCGCTTGTTCTTCGTAGCTTGGTGCTTGTCTGTGAATTGACCATTTTTCTTCTTCGCCAATATCTCCAGCATTATCAATTGGGTTACCCAATACATCCATAATACGGCCAAGAGTTTTTGTTCCTACTGGGACTTGAATTGGTGCGCCAGTTTTTGCAACTTCTAGGTTACGCTTTAAGCCATCAGTTGAACCGAGTGCAATTGTTCTTACGACACCATCACCTAATTGTTGTTGAACTTCTAGCGTTGTGCCAGTTGCTCCAATGGTTAATGCTTCGTAAATGTTTGGTACGTCTTTGCGGTCGAACTCAACGTCAACTACCGCGCCAATGATTTGTACTATTTTACCTGAACTCATCTTTTATTTCTCCAATGACTTAAACTGCAGCGGCTCCGCCAACAATTTCTGAAATTTCTTGTGTAATGGCAGCTTGACGTGCCTTGTTATATATTAATTGTAAATCTTTAATTAGGTCGGTTGCGTTGTCGGTTGCATTTTTCATCGCAACCATTCGTGCAGCATGCTCACTGGCAAGATTTTCAAGTACCCCTTGAAAAACTAGCGCTTCAACATAACGTCCTAATACATACTCTAATACTTCTTTAGCTTCTGGCTCATAAATATAGTCGAAATTATCTCTAATTTGCTCATCTTTATCTGGCTCAAGTGGCAATAATTGTTGCACTTCTGGCTTTTGGGTAATTGAATTAACAAAGTCATTAAAAACCAAATACAATCTGTCTATCTTTTCCTCAGCAAAAGCATCTAACATCACTTTAACAACTCCGATAAGATCTTTTAAATCAGGATTGTCGCCTAGTGATGGGATACTGGCTTTCATGCCAACAGCTACTTTCTTAAAAAACGCCGAAGCTTTATTTCCTATTGTGACTACATCAACTTCTATATCTTTATCTTGCCATTCTTTCATATGAGCAAGACTTTTCTTAAAAAGATTGGTGTTTAAACCACCACATAGACCACGGTCAGTAGAAATAACAACATACCCAACACGCCTTACCTCGCGTTCCTTCATAAAAGGATGTCTGTATTCTGGTGATGAATGCGCCATGTGACCAATTATTTTTTGCATTTGACGTGCATAAGGTCGCGCTTCCAACATTTGATCTTTGGCTTTTTTAATTTTACTGGCTGAAACCATTTCCAAAGCTGAAGTCACCTTTTTGGTTGACTGTACACTTTTGATTTTGGTTACAATTTCACTTCCTACTGCCATAATTATTCTCTAATTAGTTGTTTAACTAAGCCTAGTAGCTACCTGTTTTCTTGAATGCTTCGATTCCTGCTTTAATCGTTGCTTCGATCTCATCATTATATGAACCTGTTTCACTCAAATCATTCATGAATGACTCATTGTCACTGTTCATGTAATCAAGCAAACCAGCTTCAAAAGCACCAATTTTGTTAATCGCAACATCATCCATATAGCCCTTATCAACAGCATATAATGTTACTGCCATCTCAGCTACACTCATGGGTGAGTATTGACCCTGTTTCATAAGTTCGGTTACTTTTTGACCACGTTCTAATTGGTTACGAGTAATTTCATCTAAATCTGATGCAAATTGTGCGAAAGCTGCAAGTTCACGGTATTGGGCTAGTGCCAAACGAACACCACCACCGAGTTTCTTAATAACTTTTGTCTGAGCCGCTCCACCAACACGAGATACAGAAAGACCTGCATTAATCGCTGGGCGAATACCTGCATTAAACAAATCTGTTTCTAAGAAGATTTGTCCATCAGTAATCGAAATTACGTTGGTTGGTACGAAAGCTGATACGTCACCTGCTTGAGTTTCAATAATTGGTAAAGCGGTAAGTGAACCTGTTTTACCTTTAACTTCGCCTTTGGTAAATTCTTCAACGTAATCAGCATTAACGCGTGATGCACGCTCTAATAAACGTGAATGTAGATAGAATACGTCACCAGGATAGGCTTCACGACCTGGAGGACGTTTCAATAATAGTGATACTTGACGATATGCCCATGCTTGCTTAGTTAAATCATCATAAACGATAAGTGCATCTTCGCCTCTATCGCGGAAATATTCACCCATGGCACAACCGGCATAAGGAGCCATGTATTGCATTGCTGCTGAATCAGATGCTGTTGCTGCCACGATAATTGTGTGTTCCATTGCGCCAAACTCTTCTAGTTTACGCACAATTGCGGTAACAGATGAACGTTTTTGACCAATAGCAACATAGATACATGTCACGCCTTTACCTTTTTGGTTGATAATGGCATCAATTGCAACTGCAGTTTTACCTGTCTGTCTATCACCAATGATTAGCTCACGTTGTCCACGTCCAACTGGTACCATCGCATCAATTGACTTAAGTCCAGTTTGTACTGGCTGATCAACAGATTGACGTTCAATTACACCTGGTGCAATGCGCTCAACTGGAGACATTTGTTTAGCATCAATTGGACCATTTCCATCAATTGGATTACCCAAAGCGTCAACAACACGTCCAACCATTTCTGGTCCAACAGGCACTTCTAAAATTTTACCAGTACATTTAGCTTTATCGCCTTCTGAAATATTAGTGTAATCACCCATGATGACCACACCTACAGAATCACGCTCTAAGTTTAATGCTAGGGCATAAGTGTTGTTTGGTAATTCAATCATTTCACCTTGCATTACATCAGCAAGTCCGTGTATACGGGCAATACCATCAGAGACAGATACCACTGTTC
>JALWML010000272.1 GCA_027083915.1 Lysobacterales bacterium
AATGTCAAGAGAATTTTTAATAGAAAAATCCAGAAAATGATTAATTATGCTTCAAAGTCATTCTTAAATATTTGATTATTAAATTCATAAGCCCCAATATCTGGCAAACCATCATTTCGATTATTGTCATCTAAATCAAATGATGGTGAGTCAGTTTGTGTACCTTTATTGATTGCTGGCGAATTTATAGATAAATGGAAATTTTGAGTGCTAATATCGACAAACTGTGGAGCTGCCATAATAGCATTTGTGCCCGTTATCAGTGAAGCTCCATCAATAAGACAATTAAAAACACTAACTTGAATGGCAGGTGTTGCCCCAATTACAATTTGTTCTCCGCTATTTTGACTGATGAGATTGTTTTTAACACTAATATTTTCAGCAAAAGCATTATCAATATTTATCCCTTCTTGATTGTTATAAAGGGTATTGTTAATGATTTTGACATTGTGAATTGGGGTGTTTGTTGTTCCTGCAACAGTGGTCCAACCACCGACTTCAATGGCTCCATAGGTATTATTATAAATCAAATTGTTGTATATTAAGATATTTTCTAATAAGCCACCACCTTCACTGGCAACAGCAATGCCTGAATCAGGAATATCATGCACGAGATTATTGTAAATCTCTATATCATGTGTGTAGGCATCATAAGCATCGGCATAGATGCCTAAACGCCCATTAAGATGATGAACATGGTTGTGGTGAACTAAAACATGGTGTGAACCTTGTTTGACATCTATTCCCTCGCCACCAAGTACACCACCAATATTGTTAAAGACTTCATTGTTTTTTACTTCACTGTTACTGGTATTGGCTAAGGTAATGCATTCTTCTCCACCGCCATTACACGCACGTTGAACGGTATTGTTATCCACCACAATCGAATCAGAACTCCATACACCAATACCACTAGAAACAGTGTTGTCAGTCTGGCAGTTACTTATGGTTATATTCGTGCAATTTTCCATAAAAAAACCAGCATAAGTTGAATTGATAAGGCTTAGATTGTTAATAACAACATGACTAATACCAAATAAATCAAACAAACCATTAAATGGATTAGCAGTTCCTGGAGGATTCCATGTGATACCCGTACCATCCAAAACAACACCCGTATCAAAGGCTTGGATAGTGATAGGCAAAGCCGCTGTACCAGAGGTTGATAAAACCACCCTAGCATTATAATTTCCTGCTTTTATAAGAATGGTATCCCCTGCTACAACGGTATCAACTGCTTTTTGTATGGTTTTAAATGGCTGTACAAGTGTACCAGGAAAACTATCATCACCACCACTATCAGCAACATAATACGTAGTACCTAACACACTTTTGTGCAATGATAATACAGAAGATGAAGCAAGACATCCAATAGAAAATAAGGAGGATTTTAAAATAAAGTGACGACGTGAATATTTCATAGTACCTATTCTAAATGATAAAGATGTAAATCATAACCCTTTTAAAAAATCTAGTAAATATTTAGCTTGAAATGCAAATTTATGCTTTTTTCTGCATTTATTTTAAAATATTAATTGACAAAGCAACAACTCATCCATAACATCTCGCTCCAACTTAAATCTGAGAGCAAAATCTCTTAACAATCAAATATGAAAAAACATTATTTACACAATTTAATAGCAAGCAGAACACTGAATATGTTCGGGAATTTCCCGTGTCAGATCCAGTCGTGGACTTGTATGAAATAATGCCTTTTGAAAATCTTAAAAGGCGATGATAGCCTTTTAGGAAAACTTTTTAAAAAGCCCTTTTTGGTTATCCAATAAGGGCTTTTTTTATGCCCAAATGAAAGAATCTTATTCATCATTTGGTTCTGTTTCTGAATAGCAGACCGGTACGACAATCATTGATTTGATCGTATTCCTGATGAAAGATAACGTTAGGTAGCTCAATTGGTAGAGCAATGAACTTTGATTTCATGTGTTGAAGGTTCAATTCCTTCCCAAACGACCAGAATGGTAGCTCATCGGGTAGAGCAGCAAACAGTTAATTTGCGGGTAGCGGGTTCGAGTCCCGTCCAAATTGCACTTAAAATGCAACGACGAGAGTCATATCTAATGTAAAGACGATTGCAACCGTCTTAAAACAGATGCAAGTTTGTCTCAGTGAAAGTTAAAAGGATTTTTCAATATTTCACAACGGCATGACTGTTTGCAGTTTTGCTAATAAGCAGGAGCCGAGAATGTGGTGATTTGAATAGTGATGATAATAAATAATAGGAAATACGATTCACAGGGAGTGAATTTATTTCAAAGCACTAATCAATGACTTGCTTAGCAGCATAATTCCACAGTGATGCCGTGAGATGAGCTTATTAAATTCTGTTATTCCTGAAAAGCAGGAATGACGATAACTTCGATGACATATGTCATCGTTTAACTTAAAGATGAGGTTTAAATGACTGAGTTTTATTAGTGCAGCTTCAGTAATGAAGGCATGCACAGGAGAATTATTATGATTTTTAGAAAAAGAATTGTTATCGCAGATAACGAACGTGCTTTGGTTTTTCGAGACCGACAATTGGTTGAAATTTTGGGTACAGGTGTACACACTATCACCGATTTTTGGGGTCGCGTTAAAGTTAATGTATTTGATGTCACTGACCAAGAGGTGAGAAACATCCAAATCAAAACTTTAATGAAAAGCAAAACCGAATTGTGCAAAGCCTACTTTGAAGAAGTGGTCACGGATGAAAATGAAATTGCTTTAATTTATATCGATGGTAAGTTCAAAACTTTATTAGCAACCCAAAGTGAAAAAATATTTTGGAAAACCAATGCTATTAAAGTGGTTAAGATTGACATCGCAGAAGATATTCAAGCCAGTACAAAATTAATGACTTTAGTATCTAAATGCGCTCAATCTTCGGTTTTATCCAAAGGTTTGTATGTCAAAGAGATTAGCAATAAACAAGTGGGGTTATTGTTTATTGATGGTCAATTTGACAAAGTCTTAAAGGCCGGTAAATACGGTTTTTGGAACTACAACAAATCTGTAGTGGTGCAAGTGGTTGATACCCGTGCTCAATTTATGGAAGTCTCTGGACAAGAAATTTTGACCAAAGACAAGGTGAGTATTCGCATCAACTTATCTGCCTCTTTTCAAGTAACTGATGCAGTATTGGCAGTAAGCAATTTAGCAAACTACCAAGAGTTTTTGTATACCGAATTGCAATTAGCTTTGCGAAAAGCAATCGGTTCACAAACTTTGGATGCTTTATTGGCTGATAAAGAAGCCATTGATGCTTTTGTGAAAAGATATGTTGCTAAAAAAGTCAGTGAGTATGGTTTGAGTTTGTTGGATGTTGGTGTCAAAGACATCATCTTGACAGGAGAGATGAAAACCATCTTAAACCAAGTGGTTATTGCTGAAAAAGCAGCCAAAGCCAATATTATTAAACGCCGCGAAGAAACCGCAGCCACCCGATCTTTGTTGAACACCGCAAAGTTGATGGATGAAAGTGCAACCTTAAGACGTTTAAAAGAGTTGGAAACTTTAGAAAAAATCGCTGATAAAGTGGATAAAATCACCGTCTTCGGAGGCATGGAAGGCGTGATTCAAGACACTATAAAGATCAGTGCGTGAGTTTTAATTTGGGTCGGAGTTGTAACATATTTAACTTTGACTCAAATTAAATTTATAAACAAAACTTAATGTAGGGAAGTAGCTCAACTGGCAGAGCTCCAGATTTTGATTCTGGTGGTTGTAGGTTCAACAGACTGTGAAAGTATTATGTGGCGAAAGAAAAATGTGCAGAAAATTTGCTAATTAAGGCGGAAAACGCCGTGACTAGCTGGCTAATTCCAAGTTTTTCAACGAAAAGTAGCGAAATTTATGCCATTTTTACTCGTCATCAGAATACTTTCACAGTCTGTCGTGTCCTACCTTCCCTGCCAATTAATAAACTAATAGGAGAATTATCATGAAAACTAAATTTACAAATACTAACAGCAACTTCTTTTTTCTAAACCACAAGTAAACGAAGAAAAGGTTACCCTTCAGAAACGCAAGTTAAAAAAGGGCATAGAGTGATTCATAACGATAAAGAGTTGTCTGAAAAACTCGGCAGAAATGACCCCTGCCCTTGCGGTTCAGCCATTCGCTTTCAAGAAGTGTTGCCTAAAATCAGGCAAATACGATGGGGCTTTGAGAGACTATTATGAAAGATAATTGAATTTATATTAAGTGCTTGTTTGGGAGTTATTTTTGTAGGTTTGGTTCCACCAAACAAACAGTGTTTTAGAAACCTCGATAATCAATCAGTTCTAAATTATTTGGTGGAATTAAAACCATTTCTGTTTGCCTAATGGATGCCCAAAAAGTCGATTAGCTCTAAGTGGTCCATAGTGCTTTTTTTCACGTTCTATATCGGCAATAAACCATTGGTTTGGTTGTATTCTCTTTCTTTCGGCGATACCAGCTATCAAATCAGCTAGTGCAGAAGAAAATCCAAAACCTAGAGTATTCAACAAGACTATAACAACCAATACAGAAGTCATTGAATCAAAAAATAAAGCGATAATTAAAGATAGAAGAAAAGCAACAAACCATACCATGGTCTTTAAAGCAAAACTTGGTTTCAACAACCGAATGTATTCGTGTTTATTTTCATTTGCTTTGTTCATCATTTCATCTCAGTCTGATATCTTTAATACGATTAAACAGTAATAAAGTTACGC
>JALWML010000273.1 GCA_027083915.1 Lysobacterales bacterium
TAGTAATGGATTACTGCTTAATTATTCGTCCTGAAGCTCGGGAGGATTTAATAGATGCCTTTAGTTGGTGTCAAGTTCAAAGACAAGGACTTGTTGCGGAACCACATGTACTGTCACGTTTATTGCGGAGTACAAACAGAATCATCACACTCAATCTGAAAATGGCAGTGTAATGAGGCTTATGATAATAAAAATAGAACCAGTATTGCCAAGTGAATTCGATGAGATATTTACTTCGGTAAAAAGAGGATTGTTTCATCACATTGATGCCGCATTTGGTTGGGATGATCAACTTCAACGCCATCGCTTAACAACCGAATACCAAAGCGATTGGTTTTATTGGATTTATGCCGGTGAGCAACGGGTCGGGTTGTTGTGTTTTAAATCATACGATAACGCACTTCATGTTCACTTTCTTATCATTGAACCATCGCAACAAGGCAAGAAAATCGGCACTAAAGTTATGAAATTAATTCACGAGCAAGCCATCTCTGACATGAAGCAACAAATCACCTTATCAAGCTTTGCTCAAAACCAGAGAGCAATAGCTTTTTACCAAAGTTTAGGATACGAAATTGTAGACACGGATGATCACTTTGTTTCTTTGGTGTGGAAGGTCGCCTCATAACAAAGCGTTACAAAACCCCTAAACAAACCTCTCCCCCGTTATCAATTCATAAGCCTCATGGTATTTAGCCGCTGTTGCTTCAATTACCTCTTTTGGCACTTTCGGTCCTGGGGCTGTTTTATCCCAATCTAGGGTTTCGAGGTAATCACGCACGAATTGTTTGTCGTAGCTTTCAGGGCTGGTGCCAATTTGGTAATTTTCTTTATTCCAAAAGCGCGAGGAATCGGGTGTTAGGATTTCATCCATTAAGACTAAATTATCGTTTTCATCCAAACCAAATTCAAACTTAGTATCGGCGATGATAATGCCATTTTTTTCGGCATGTTGTGCTGCCATTTGGTAAAGCTTGAGTGAAACTTGTTTGATTTGTTTGGCAAGGTCAACACCTACCAATTCAATCATACGATCAAAAGAAATATTTTCATCGTGATCACCTACCGCTGCTTTGGATGAAGGGGTAAAAATGACTTGATCTAATTTTTGTGCTTGTTGCAAACCTTTGGGTAAATCAATGCCACATATTTGCCCCGTTTGTTGGTAATCTTTCCAACCTGAGCCAATGATATAACCGCGCACTATAGCTTCAACAGGTAAGGCTTTGAGTTTTTTAACCACTACCGCTCGCTTGATTAAATCCTTATCTGCCCCAATAATGACTTCTTGCACTGGCGTATGGGTTAAATGATTTGCAATAATATCCTGAGATTGAGCAAACCAAAAGTTGGAAATTTGGGTCAGTAATGCCCCTTTGTTTGGAATGGTGTCAGGTAAGACCACATCAAAGGCACTTAAGCGGTCACTGGCGACCATAAGTAGGCGTTTATCATCAATTTGATAAACATCTCGGACTTTTCCTTTGTGAATTAGCGGTAAATTAATCATGCTTCAGGTAAAATGCTCAACTTTGAAAGTTGCATTCTAACATTTTAGGTTTATAAATATACTCAATATGATAAGTTTTGGTTCATTAATCGGTTCAATCATCGGATTTAAGTTCGGTGGTTATCTAGGATTGTTCTTGTTTGCCTATTTAGGCTATCAAGCTGAAAACTGGGTTATGGAAAACATGTTTGGACGTGTTTCTCGTAAACAGCGCATCCAAAAAAGTTATTTTGAAGCACTATTTGTCTCCTTAGGCAAACTTGCCAAAGCCGATGGTGTTGTGACTAAAGATGAAATTCGTAAATGCGAAAGCGTTATGCAGCAAATGCATTTAGATAGCAAACAACGCAATCGAGCTATCGAATTATTCAATATTGGCAAAAAAGCTGGAAGCACTATCGATCCCTATTTACATAATTTGATGAAAGAATCTCGGGGTTCTTATGCGGTCAAACAAATGTTTATGGATGTGATGATTGAGGTGGCAATAGCAGAAAATAATATTAATCAAGCAGAGTTAAATTTTCTTATATGGTTGTGTCAGTCGATTCGTTTTCCGCAAAATATATTTATTACTTTACTGCGTATGCGTGGCTTTAATGTTAATAATGGTAACCAAAGCCAACAATCACAACAAAATCATTCGCAACAGTGGCAACGTAAAACCACAACCAGCCCTTACCAAATTCTAGGTGTCTCATCATCTGATAGCAAAGTGGTTATCAGACGTGCCTATAAAAAGCTCATGAGCCAAAACCATCCCGATAAACTCATTGCCAAAGGCTTGCCACCAGAAATGATAGAAATAGCCAAAACCAAAACCCAAAACATCCAAGCAGCTTGGGAAGAGATAAAACAAACGCGTGGTTTTTAAGACAATAAGAAATTTGTTATCTTGTTTAGTTGTATCACACTATTGACTTTGAATGAAATAATAAAATAGACAGTCGTAGGTGTTGTTAGACATAAGTGAAAAATTGGTTTATGATTTATAAAAACCTCCGTGTATCTCTGTGATTCCTCAGTGAACCTCTGTGTTCCTTAGTAATATATAATAGAATGGCGATTCCAATGAGTTACCTGTGTTTAGTAAAGGATGTACGTTGGTTATACAACCTGCCTTCGCAGGTATGACGGTAAGAAAAGAGAGAAAACTATGATTCTAAACTGGATAGACTGGACGATAATTGTCGTTTTTATATGTTTGAGTTGGTACTTGAGCACACAATACAAAAAACAAAAAATTCAAAACTTAAATGATTATTTTTTGGGTGGGCGTGATTTGCCGTGGTATGTGGCTGGCATTTCAATGGTGGCAACCACTTTTGCAGCCGATACGCCTTTGGCAGTGGCTGAAATTGTGGCACTCAATGGCATATCGGGTAATTGGATATGGTGGAATGCTTTGGCAGGTGGTTTATTGACTGCTATTTTCTTTGCTAAATTATGGCACCGTTCGGGTGTATTAACTGAAGCAGAACTCATTGAATTACGCTATTCTGGCAAGGCTGCGAGATTTTTAAGAAAATTCAAAGGGGCATACCTTGGTTTGTTTATGAATGCTTTGGTTATTGGTTGGGTTAATCTGGCGATGATTTCAATTATCCAAGTATTGCTTGGATTATCAAATGAACAAGCCTTTTGGGTTGTGGCTGGTTTGATGTTGTTTGTGACATTTTATTCGACTATCTCTGGACTACGTGGCATTGCTATCGTCGATGTTTTACAATTTACTCTTGCTATGGTTGGTAGTTTTTTATTGGCTTGGTTTGTGCTATCATCTTCTAAAGTCGGCGGGCTTGATGGCATTGTTTCAAAACTGGGTGATACTGGCACGTTAAATTTTTTTCCACAAATTGGTGGTGATACTTCATCACAAATTTGGGTATTGCCGATGGGTTCACTTATTGGCTTTATGGCATTTCAATGGTGGGCAAGTTGGTATCCAGGTGCAGAACCTGGCGGTGGCGGTTATATCGCACAACGCATGATGAGCACGCGCACCGATAAAGATGCACTCAAAGCGACTGTATTATTTCAAGTCATGCATTACTGTGTACGTCCATGGCCGTGGATATTGGTCGGACTGGCTGCCATCATTCTTTATCCTGAAATTGCTGCTGATGAAAAACGTCTGGGCTTTGTTTACACTATTCGAGATTTTCTACCAACAGGAGCCAAAGGTTTATTGGCTGCCGCCTTCTTGGGAGCTTATATGAGTACTATATCCACTCAAATAAACTGGGGAGCAGGGATGATTGCCAATGATGTGTTGAATGTCAAAGATAAGTTGGAAAAAGAGCAATTAAAAATCTCAAGATTTGTCAGTTTAGCTTTGGCATTAATTGCTCTATTTGTTACGACTCAACTCACTTCTATTAAAGCAGTTTGGGAATTTGTTTTTCAAGCAGGAGCTGGACTTGGTTTGGTGTTAATTTTGCGTTGGTATTGGTGGCGAGTAAATGTTTACTCAGAAATTTCTGCCACCATTACGCCATTTATTCTTTATGGCTGGTTAAAATACACTGACTCTGGTCTTGCCTATGAAACTAGTCTTGGGGCAGGTTACAATTATATTTTTGTTGTAGCAGTTACAACTGTAGTTTGGTTAATAATAACTTTTGCAACACCAGCTGAGAAATTAGAAACACTTAAAAGATTTTACCAAAAAGTCAAACCCAACGGTGCGTGGTCAATTGTTGGACATGTCGTTGATTACAAAGACTTAGGCAAAAAATTTACCACATGGATTGGATTGACTGTTTTGGTTTTGATTGGTAAACTCTTGCTTAGTTAATTTAAACCTGATGTTTGCAAATGCTTATTCATTAACTTAAAATTGAACAAGTCTAATAATTGGAGAGAAAATTTGACACGCCTACTAATATTTATTCTATTAACTTTGTTGTTTTGTGATGCCCATGCAAAAAAAGGACCTAAATTCAGTATTGATTTGAAATATTCACAGTTTACCGTACAACAAAAAAAGAGTAAGCTTCAGTTAACATGTAAACCATTAAAAAGCCGAGATGCTGCTAACAGTAATTGGATAAGTGAGTGCAATAATGTGGCTTTTAATCTGCTAACACAAGAAAAATACCAAAAAATATTGAAAAAGACGAAAATTTTACTTTACAAGTTAATAATGCTTTTAAATGGAGAGTTATTAAAGATCAAGAAATACAAGGC
>JALWML010000274.1 GCA_027083915.1 Lysobacterales bacterium
GCTAATAGGCGGAACAGAATTTGGACGTTTAACAAGTACACAGTTAACACGTCATATTGAAGGTGTTGCTTCTTGGGGATTTAGCTTCTAAAGCGTTATAATGAATGTTTTAGCCAGTTGGTTTAAAAGAAACTTTAGTAACCCGCAAGTCGTCATACTCGTTAGTATGTTGATTATAATTTTTGCTGCTGTCATATTTTTTGGTAAGCCGCTTTCTCCTTTTTTCACTAGTATAGTTTTAGCCTATTTGCTCGAAAGTGTTATTCTCAAGCTAGAAAAATTTAATATACCAAGAATTTTAGCTGTCACATTAGTTTTTCTACTGTTTGTTACTTTGTTATTGTTTATGATATTTTGGGTTCTGCCTGTATTAACTACGCAAATTTCTCAACTTGTCCAGCAGTTGCCAACCTATTTAGCAACTGGACTTGAGTTTGTCAGAAAATTACCAGAAAATTATCCAACAGTCATTTCGAGTGAGCAGGCAGCTTCTTTGACAACAACTATCACCACTGAGCTTACTCAACTTGGTCAAGACGTATTATCTAAAACTGTTTCATCATTTTTTAGTGTGATTTCGATTGGTATATTCATCGTCTTGATGCCTATTTTGGTCTTTTTTATGTTAAAAGATAAAGAAATTATATTGGCGTGGTTCAACCGTTTTATTCCAAAAGACTCAAAACTAACCTTCTCTATTTGGGGTGAAGTTGATGAGCAAATTGGAAACTACGTACGCGGGAAAGTCATTGAAATATTTATTGTTGGGCTTGTTACCTATATCTTATTTATCATACTTGATTTACAGTATTCTATCTTGTTAGCAACGTTAACGGGTTTTTCTGTATTGATTCCATATATTGGTGCCGCGTTGGTGACAATTCCAATTGCATTGGTTTCATTCTTTCAATTTGGTTGGACGAGTGATTTTGCTTGGTTAATGATTAGTTATGGAATTATTCAGCTTTTAGATGGGAATGTGCTAGTGCCTTGGTTATTTTCAGAAGTAAATAATTTGCACCCCGTAGCTATAATTGTTGCTGTATTATTTTTTGGGGCCATATGGGGGTTTTGGGGTGTGTTTTTTGCTATTCCACTGGCAACAATGGTAAACGCTATTATAAATGCATGGCCGACAAAGCTTAAAAGCTAATCAATAACAAGGTTATTGATTAATTCGCCTGATTTTACTTGATTGAGCAAGTCTCCATAACCGCCAATATATTCATCATTGATAAAAAATTGAGGAGCAGTAAATCGCCCTGACTTATTAATCATTTCTCGCATATGAGATGAGTTTTTATTAATGCGAATTTCTTGGTAATTAACACCAAGCTTCTTAAGTGTTCTTTTTGCAATAAAACAATAAGGACATAATAAACTTCCATAAATTATTACTTTAGTCATTTTTATTCTCGTCGTAATATTATTCATTACTTATTTTATCGTAACAACTATTAAGATTTCGTTATATAAATGTTTAGAATTCGTCAATATAGCCATTGACGACGAGATTGTTTAAAGGTCTAAGCCAGTATTTATGCACTGAAGGAGGAATATTGGTTTTATCATTAATGCCCGTCTGTTTGTCTTTATAAAGTCCATATAAGACGATCCACCAGTCCATGTTATTATGAGTCGACTTAATTATTAAAACATTATCTTTTGTTAATCCATGTTTTTGTGTGAAATTTAGAGCATTTTGCGGTGTACTGACACCTATTAATTGATAAGACCATAAATTTACATATGGATTGTCGTTATTAGAAGTTTTGGTAGGTGCTTTTAGTGGTGCTGATTGTGGTTTAGATTTTGGAGTTGAGATAAACTGTGGAACTTTTAATTGCTTAATAACAACATTGGATGAAAGTTGGCTCTCAGATTTCTTTTTATTGATCTTAGCTGACTCTTTATTAGCTAGTTCTTGTTTATCTTCTGGGGCACAAATCCACTTTTCTTGAGCTGCGTAACAAACAATATTGATTTCATTATTGCCCTTTTGCTTAGCATAGGCAAAAGAGCATAAGCAGAGAATCAGTGCTGAGTGCTTAATATTGCTTGTAATATATCTTTTTCGCATACGTTATTTTGAATAAAGGCATTGCCAATTGATTTTAGAAGAATTAGGCGGTGAGCGTTGTTAATTACTTTCTTATCAAGTCTCATCAATTCAACTAGTTTAGTTGCGTTAATTGTACTTGGTAGCTTAGTTAATAAATTGAAATCTTGCAAGTGCTTTTCGAGTTCTTTTCGTAGATTATCATTAGCGACACCTAAATTAACTGAAAGTTGAGCAGCCATAACCATTCCAATAGCAACCGCTTCTCCATGGGTATAGTTGGTATAATGTGTATACGTCTCAATGGCATGAGCAAAGGTGTGACCTAAATTCAAGAGAGCACGAATACCAGATTCTTTTTCATCTTGTTGAACGATTTCTTTTTTGTACTTGCAACACTTGGCAATTAATTGACATATTAGAGATAAATTTAAAGAAATAATTTCTTTGGAGTGTTCATGTAACCATTGTTTGAATTGTGGTTGGTTGATAAAACCATATTTAATGGTTTCTCCAAGTCCTGACTTAAATTCACGCTCTGGCAATGTTTTTAAGGATGCTGCATTAATAATCACTGCAAGTGGTTGGTGGAATGCTCCAATGAGATTTTTTCCTTTGCTGTGGTTAATGCCTGTTTTGCCACCAACAGAGGCATCTACTTGAGCCAATAAGCTGGTAGGAACTTGAATGAAGTCAATACCTCGCATCCAACTAGCAGCTGCAAACCCTGTCATATCACAAATCACACCACCTCCTAAACTAATTAATAGATCATTGCGATTAAAACTGTTGTCTGCCAGATAATCTAGAATTAAATTCCAGGATTTTTGATTTTTATATTGTTCACCATCCTTAAGAATTAAACTGTGAATGGATTTATTATACGCATTTAGAGAGTCAGTCAATTGTTCTAAGTAGAGTGGAGCAACGGTTTCATTAGAAATAATAGCAATCTTTCTATTTTTTAATAGATGTGCAACTGCACTAAAATCAAAGTTTTGCTCATTGATAAAAATGCCATAATTGCAATGACTAAGATTAATGTTCACGATTTGAGTATTCATGGGCTTATTATGAAATAAATAAAAAATGATGACAATTAAAGATTACAAATAATGCTTAATTATAATCGTTGCCATCTTATAGGCAGACTGGTGAGCTGTTTTTACCGTGGTAGTGGCAACAGATTCGTACAATGGATTGCGGGCTTGTGCCATATTTTGTAATCTAAGTTTTCTGTCGTCACACTGTAAGAGGGGTCTTTTTTTGTCTTTTCTCAACCTGAAAAGTTGCTGTTTTATATCTGTTTTGAGGTAAATGATAGTTGCATTGCTTTTATTGAGAATATCAATATTTTTTGGAGTAACAACTATTCCACCGCCAGTGGCAATAACAGCAGGCGGTTTGTCTAAAAGTTTAGATAACATCTGAGTTTCACGCTTGCGAAAGCCATCTTCTTTCTCTATTTCAAAAATCAAACTAACACTAACACCACAACATTTCTCCAGCTCATTATCAACATCATAAAAAGGCATGCCGAGTTTATGTGCCAAGATAGAGCCAACAGTGGATTTTCCTGCTCCCATAGGGCCAATTAAGATGATGTGCTTTTGATTTGTAAGATTCACAAATGTTCAATATATTAAAAAGTTAAGTCTAGCATGAAAACTAAAGGTTTGAATATATTTAAGTACTATTAAATAAAAACCAAACAGAGAACAACCATAGAAAATGATGAGCGGATAAAAGATTGAAAATCAACAATTGACATTTTTTGTCAAATAAATGCCACATTTTGTAACAATTGAAGTTATCTACGCAAAAACATAATTGAATGAAAAGAAATACAACAAAAAGGGTAAGAATGGTTTGAAAAATTTAAAAGACAATCTATTATTCAATCATCAGGACGGAAAAGATATATTTTAAAGAAAATTTTTTCTCTCTTAATATTTTTTAAACATAAATGAGGTAATAAAATGAAAAATCAAAAAAAACAAGCGGGTTTCACTTTAATTGAATTAATGATCGTAATCGCGATTATCGGTATATTAATGGCTTATGCAATTCCTGCATACAGAGATTATACAACTCGTACACTATTAAATGAAGGTAACGTAGTTGCAGCAGGTTATAAAACTGCAATTAGTACAGCATATCAAGAAACAGCTACATTAGCAGGTCTAAACAATGCAACTAATGGAATTGGGCCAGCAACAGCAATAGGAAATTGTACTAATCAAGCAGCTGTAGCTGATGGTGTAATCACAGTAACATTTGATTGTGCTGCAGGTACTAAAGGTCAGGCACATGCAGTTGTAGATGCAGCAAATATAGTGTGGACTCCAAACGAGCCAGCAGTAGCAGGTGGTACTTCACTACAATGGACTTGTGTGTCTTCTGCAGCAGGACTTGCGTATGATCCATGTCCTAAGTAAGGCTTAACTTTATTAAGTTAAATAAAAACCTGCTTGGTGTTTAAACTAAGCAGGTTTTTTTGTATCTAAATATACCCAAATCCCGATATAGAAACATAAACTCGCATCAAAAACATTATTTTGGGTGGTTAGACCTTGTTTGTGCTTAAACCTGGAAGCTAGGTTTATGCAATTGCACGCGCTTACCT
>JALWML010000275.1 GCA_027083915.1 Lysobacterales bacterium
GTTTTATAGTTTAATACTTATAGTTGGGAAACAAAAAAACCAAATTATTTTTAAATTTATTCTTGCTTTTTCAATGCGTTAAGAGTTATTCTTACGATTAATTCTTAAAAGACTTGCTGTAATTTATAAAACTGTGAAGTGATGCGCAAAAAAAAGTCAGTAATTTTGTTCTCATAGCAGTCGGTTTTTAAAAAAAAGATTTAAACCATTTAATCAAATAATTAAAGAGAGAATATAGTGGGGTTGTTTACAAATAACAAAGTGCAACTATTTGGAGTCGATGTCAGTTCATCAGCAGTTAAAGTGATGCAACTGAGTAAGTCGGGAAATAAATATAAAGTTGAATATTATGGCGTTGATGCATTGCCTGCAAATGCTGTTGTTGAAAAAAACATTACAGAAGTGGATCGAGTCTCAGCATCAATAAGTAACGCAGTGAAGCGTGCTGGGATTAAAAGAAAAAATGCAGCTATAGCTGTTTCAGGATCTGCAGTAATCACTAAAACCATTAATATGCCTTCGGATTTATCTGAAGATGAGATGGAAGAGCAATTGTCATTAGATGCTAATCAATATATTCCATACCCAATTGAGGAAGTCAGTTTAGATTTCAATGTCTTAGGTCCAATGGAAAATACACCAGAAATGTCACACGTACTTATAGCATGCTCGCGTTCGGAGAATGTTGATGTCTGTGTTGAAGCACTTGAAGGTGCGGGACTTATTGCAACAATTGTCGATGTAGAGTCTTTTGCAATCGAAGCTTCCTATGAAGAAATGAAGAAGCAAATGGATATTTCTGATGATGAAATTATTGCTCTTTTTGATATTGGAGCTACAACTACAACATTGCATATAATGTATCAGGGTCGAAGTATTTATACCAGAGACCAAACTTTTGGTGGTAAACAATTAACTGATGAAATAATGCAGCGATATGGGTTATCTGTTGAAGAAGCTGGTTTAGCTAAAAGACAAGGTGGTTTACCTGAAAGTTACGAAGCAGAGGTTTTACAAAGTTTCAATAATTCATTAATACAACAAATCAGTCGTGCCTTACAGTTCTTCTTTTCTGCTACTGAGTTTAATAATGTAGATAAAATTGTATTAGCTGGTGGAACGTCATCAATAGCAGGGTTGGATGAGTTGACAGAACAGCAAATTGGTGTTCCTGTACAAATAGCCAACCCAATAATGGGGTTTAATTTAGCATCAAGAATAGATGAAATAGCAATAAGTGAAGACTCTCCAGCATTAATGACTGTGATAGGATTAGCAATGAGGACTTTTGATCATGGTTAAGATTAACTTACTTCCTTGGCGTGAAGAAAAACGTCAACAATTAACCAAAGAATTTTATATTCTTCTGGGAGCAGGTGGAATAATTGCAGCAGCAATAGTTGCTTCTATCTTTTATGTGTATTCCCACAATATAGAATTTCAGAAAGCTCGAAATGCAAGAATTACTAAAGAAATTTCTAAACTTGATAATGAAATTAAGGAAATTGAAAACTACGAAGAAGAACGTGATGATTTATTAGCCAGAAAGCAAGTAATTGAAGAGTTGCAAGCAAACAGAACTCAAATGGTTCATTTATTTGACGAGTTGGTGAAAACTATACCTAATGGTGTTTTTTTAGAGAATATAAAGCAAAATGGAAGTTCAATCACTTTAGAGGGCTATGCTCAATCTCATTCGAGGGTTTCAGCTTATATGCGGGAGTTAGCAAAGTCTGAATGGTTTAAGTCACCAGTAAGTTTAGAGTATATACGAGCAGATGAAACCTATGATACCCATGAACAAAAATTTAAATTATTAGCTATGTTGGTTAATCCTTTGAATAAGAAAACAGAAGAAGATGAAGGAGCGGGTGAATGAGTGTAATTGATGAACTACAAAGTTTAGATACATCTAACCCTGGAGGTTGGTCTACGTGGGTGAAACTAAGCAGTGTTATATTGTTGATGATTGTAATTGGGATTGCCGGTTACATGCTTAAAATCAAGGATCAAATTAATGAACTTGCTACACAAGAGGCGACCGAGTCAACTAAAAAGTCACAGTTTCGTATTAAACAGAAAAAAGCATTGCAGTTACCAGCTTATAAGGCGCAATTAGAGGAAATGAAAATAATTTTAAACTCTATGCTGAGACAATTACCAAGTAAAAACGAAATGTCAGATTTGATAGTTGATGTGTCACAAACAGCATTGGCTAGTGGAATTGACAATGAGTTGTTTGAACCAGGTGCTGAGGTTTTAAAGGAGTTTTATGCGGAAAAGCCAATTTCCTTGCGAATGGTAGGTAAGTATCATGATTTTGGAGAATTTGTTAGTGGGGTTGCTTCATTACCACGAGTTGTTATTTTAACCATGCATGATATTTCTTTAAAACCAGTAGGAAAAGACTTAAATGGAGTTCTTTTGCTAGAAGGTACTGCAAAAACCTACCGGTATTTAGATGAATCAGAACAAGAAGAAATGGATGCTAAGGTTGCTGCTACTAAGAAGGGTAAGAAATAAGTCATGAAAATATTAAAAAGAATAATGCCTATCTTCATTTTAGTTGCACTTGTTTCCTGTAAGTCGGATATGAGTGATTTGGATAAATATTTTGCTGATGCGAAAAACATACCGATGCAACAAATTGATCCTTTGCCTGAAATCAACTCTCCTGAAATATTTATATATGAAGCAGAAGAGTTTAGAGATCCTTTTTCTAATGACTTAGAGGTAAGTGAAGAACAAGATATTCAACCAGTAATTTCAAAAGATGGTAAAGGTCCAAATACTAATAGACGCAAAGAAATGTTGGAAACTTATCCTTTAGATAGTTTATATATGGTTGGAACTTATATGCAAGATGGAAAGTTTTGGGGTTTGATTGAGGATCCTGAAGGTGGAGTTACACGTGTAGCTGTTTCACAACATCTGGGACAAAATTACGGTGAAATTGTCAAGATAGAAGAAGACAAAATAACAGTCTCAGAATGGTTGTCAGATGGTTTGGGCGGATGGACAAAAAGAGAAGCAAGTATTGCTTTAAGAGAAGAATAATGAAAATATTAAATATTAAATCGAAAACTATTCAAAATAGGCTTGGTAAAAACATGAATAAAACTACGGCAAAAAAATCTAAAATAAGAGTGAGTTGTTTTTCACTATTACTTTTGTTGATATCATCATCGATAATAGCGCAAATCAACCTTGAATCTGTTGATTTCTCATCTAATTTAGATGGGAGTGTTGAATTTAATTTAACTTTTGATGCAGCTATTGAAAAGCCAGAGGCTTTTATTACGTCTAAACCACCACGCCTAGCTTTTGATTTAAGTGGTGTGATGAATGCATCGAAAGTCAAGCTCTTACCAGTCTCACAAGGTAATACAAAGAGCATGAGAATTGTTTCTAATGATGTAAAAACTAGAGCTGTGATTGATTTGTTTAAAGCCTCGCGTCACGATATAACAGTTGACGGTAATCGCATGAAAATTACCGTATATGGTAATAAAAATAAGAACAATAAATCCTCAATAAATAATAATTACACAATCCAAGGCGTTGATTTTAGAAGAGGTGAAAAAGGCCAAGGTAAAGTTATCATTTCTTTCAATAAACCTGGGGCAATTATTAACTTGAGAGAAACGGCCAATACTATCAAACTGGAATCACAATCTACCAGCTTGCCCGAGGAATATGACAATAAACTAGATGTAGTGGATTTTGCTACACCAGTTTCTTTTGTTGATGTTAGATCAAGAAATGGTCATGTAGTGGTTGATATTCAGGCGACAGGAAATTATGAATACCTATCTTATCAAACAGGTACAGAGTACGTGGTTGAAGTTTCAGAAAAACAAGAAAGTTTGGATAATAGTGCGCAAGCTTTGAATAAAGAAGTTGAATATGTTGGAGAAAGGGTTTCCTTTAATTTCCAGGATATTGATGTAAGAGCGGTACTTAGTTTGATTGCAGATGCATCACAACTCAATATAATTGTTGCTGATACCGTGCAAGGCAATGTTACAATGCGTTTAAACAATGTACCTTGGGATCAAGCGTTAGATAATGTATTAAACAGTAAACAATTAGATAAGCGACAAAAAGATAATGTTATTTGGATTGCTCCTGCTCAAGAAATAGCCGATAGAGAACAACAGGTTTTGTTATCTTTGAAAGAGAAAGAAGAGTTTGAGCCACTTAAAACAATCTATATTCAGGTTAATTATGCAAAAGCTGAAGAACTTGCTACTTTGCTTGATGGAGACGAGGAAAATGGTGGTATGTTATCTCCACGTGGCACGGTGACGTTTGATGAACGGACAAATACCTTATTGATTTCAGATATACCTGATCGTTTATTAGTGATTGAAGAGCTTGTAAGGAATTTAGATGTGGCTGTTAAACAAGTTCAAATTGAGTCTCGTATTGTGGTTGCAACCGATGATTTTGGAGATGAGCTAGGTGTTCGTTTTGGAGTCAATGGTTCAAAACAGGACAAGTACGGTAATATTATAAGTACAGGAGGTTCATTAGGAGCTTTGGATAGGTTGAACTCGAGGGCTATTGAAAATAGATTAAACAGTCCCAGTGGCTCAGGATTGCCTAATTTTACCCCAGGGACGCAAGGGTCTCCAATCATAGGGCCATCTTTGGGAGAAAGGCTAAATGTTAACC
>JALWML010000276.1 GCA_027083915.1 Lysobacterales bacterium
GGTTAAGACTGCGCCTGAATAGCGTTTACTTAAGGTATAAACTATTTTTAAATAAAATAATAACTTATTCAACCCAATTGAATTTAATTAATGAAAAATAACTCACACGGGTTGTAGGCTTTACAGCCTGTTTAGCCTACCATTAAAACCGTAGGTTTAAAAAAAGAGGTTGACTGAACAGACTGTGAAGTCAACAACCCAAGGGTTCTTTGGTTCTGATGAAAACATACAATATATTTCAATGACTTAGGTATATAAGACTTCTTAAGTAAGTGCCATTCGAGGCTATACACTTTTACTATCTTGACTTGGGTCTTAGGTAAATACGGCTTCATACCTAACGCCCTTTTCATCGGCACCGATAGGTACAAGAAATAAGGCAAATCCACCTAATTCTTTATTGTGTATTTGAAAGGTGTTTTGTTCATACACACAATCCCCAGGTATCTCAAAAACCAGCGAAAAAGGCTCATTTTGCCCTGTCTTAACCACTTGAGAGTTAATCGATTTTATCTCAATTAAGTGAGCAATAACGGAAGTTTGAGAATCGAACTGGATTGTAAATTCTTGATTGTGGGTGTTATCGAAAGAGCTTTTTGTTAGTAACATATTTTTTATTATTAGGTTTTTTTAGTTAGTTAACTATTGTAATCTAATTGTCTGCTAAGTTTTACTCATTTAATTAAGTTTTATAACTTTATTTACATTAAATCAACAAGATGTAAGTTGTCATATAATTTTAATGTATAATTCTCAAAATAATAGACAAAAATGAGGCACTCATGAAATTTTTATTGACACTTTTACTTCTTTGCGGACTATCATTATCAGCACATGCACAAATCGTGCGCATGGAAACTGTTTTAGGTAATATTGATATTGAATTACGTCCAGATGTTGCACCTATTACCGTTGCAAACTTTCTAAACTATGTCAATGACGGAGATTATGATAACTCTTATTTTCATCGTAGTGTCAGAAATTTTATCATCCAAGGTGGTGGGTTTACCTATATTAATGGTCAAAGTGGTTCTGTTCCAGCTGACGATCCAATAGTCAATGAGTATAACCTTCCAAATACTCGGGGAACAATTGCTATGGCAAAACCACCGACAGGACCTGACACAGCAACTAGTCAGTGGTTTTTTAATATGGTAGATAACACAAATGCATTAAGCCCAAGTAACACAAATAATGCTAATAGTGGCGGATTTACGGTATTTGGTTCGGTGGTAGGAGGTATGGACGTAGTTGACGCAATTGCCGCTTTACCAATAATCACAAACTTTAATGAACCTATTAATGAAATTCCATTAATAAATTATACCTCTGGAAGTATTCAGCAATCAAACCTTGTCTTAATTAATAGTGCTTATGTTTTGGATGAATCCTTACATATTAACACAGGTTTAAACGGCAGTTGGTATAATGCAGCCACCTCTGGTCAGGGCATGTTTTTTGACTATTTCTCTAGTATTGATAAATTATTTCTAGCTTGGTTTACATTCGATACTGTGGATTTAGCCGAAGGTGTTTCTGCAAATTTGGGTAATGCAAACCAAAGATGGTTAACTGGGTTAGGCTCTATTAATCATGAGACTAATACCGTTACTTTTGATATGATTTCTACATCGGGTGGATTGTTTGATAATCCTCAGGCGGTAACCAATTCTGAGGCTGGTTCAATTGGAACAGTAACCATTACCTTTGCAGATTGTGCCAATGCGACTGTCAACTATAATTTAACATCTCCTGCGGTATCGGGCTCTTTTCCCTTAACACGAATTGTTAATGACAATGTTGCATTATGTGAAAGCTTATCACGACAAGCAGCAACATCGAGATAAATACATGAAAAGTGATATCTGTCCAGCTTATTTACGTCAAAATATAATCGGTGTTGATGCGCCTTTTTGTACGCCTTTTGGTCAGCGTTTAATGCTTTATGGTGATTATACCGCTTCTGGTAGAACCTTAAGTTTTATTGAAAAGTACTTAATGAAATTGCAACGTCACTATGCCAATACACACACCGAAGATGATATGACAGGTCGTTCAATGACACGATTATTACATTCGGGTGAGGAAACTATAAAAAAATGCCTTAATGCTGGCAAAGATTATCGTATAATAAACATTGGCACGGGTGCAACCGGTGCAATTAATAAAATGCAACAAATTTTAGGTGTTTACTTACCACCTGCGACAAGAAAGAGTATCGAAGAAAATAGCGATATTGACTTTGCTGAGTTAAAGAAAAAATCGCCGGTTGTTTTTGTTGGGCCTTACGAACACCATTCAAACGAAATTTCCTGGCGTGATGGTTTGTGTGAGGTGGCAGAAGTGCGCCTAGATACCAATGGACATATAGATTTAGTGCATCTTGAAGAGCTATTACAGAAACCAGAATACCAAAACCGCAAAAAAATTGGTTCATTTTCAGCGGCATCTAATGTTACGGGTTTGATTTCTCCGGTGCATGAAATAGCGGCATTGCTGCATAAATACGATGCTTTAGCTTTATTTGATTATGCTGCTAGTGCTCCCTATGTTGAGATAAATATGCAACCCGAGAATTCCAGTCCTGAACATAATACTTCTTTGGATGCTGTTTTTATTTCTCCGCATAAATTTCTTGGAGGTCCTGGTTCTAGTGGTGTCGTGGTGTTTCATCAATCATTATACAATACCCATCTTCCACCGACAGTTAGTGGTGGTGGAACGGTCAGTTATGTTGCTGAACACATGCATGATTTTTTTGATGACATTGAAGAACGTGAAAAAGCAGGAACACCCGGAGTTTTACAAATATTACGTGCAGCCTTGTGTTTTAAGGTTAAAGATGAGATTGGTGTAGAAGAAATCGCTCGAATTGAACACCAATGGTTAACAAAGGCCTTTGCTGTTTGGAATCCAAATGAATTAATTGAAGTTTTGGGTGATTTAGACATCAATAAACGAGTGGGTATTGTGTCATTTAATATAAAAACCAAACAAGGAAAATACCTGCACCCAAAATTTGTTACGGTATTACTCAATGACTTATTTGGCATTCAATCAAGAGCAGGGTGCTCCTGTGCCGGCCCCTATGGTCACCGTTTGTTGCAAATTGATGAAAAAACCTCAGAGTCTTACCGCGAATTGATTCAAAAAGGCTTTCATGGTATTAAACCAGGCTGGTGTAGAATTGGCTTTCATTATGTCATGGATGAGGCTGATGTGGATTTTATTATTAAAGCGGTAGAATTTATTGCAAAATATGGTGAAAATTTCCTACCATGGTATGATTTTTGTTTAAAAGAAGCCTGTTGGAAACACATAAAAGACACCAATGATTGTCCTGAGTTATGTCTAGATGAGGCTTTTGTTGAAGACGATAGTGCCAACTCTAACCCAGTTCCCGCAGGTCTCAGACGTGGTTTATACGCGCAATTTTTAAGTGAAGCCAAGCAGTGGGCAGAAAAAGGCAAGGATTTACCCCACCGAAAAACCAACTATTTTGATGAAGTCTGTCACCTTAATCAGTTTTTAGTATAACAAATGGTTAAACACGCTCATAAACCTCTGATTGGCGCCTTATGGATGGTATTGGCTGGATTTTGTTTTGCTGTTAATAATACCAGTATTCAATACATGAGTACAAGATTAGGTTTACACAATACAGTTATTGGCTTTTTTCAATATTTTATAGCTTTTATTGTCATGTTACCTTGGATGATAAAGTCAGGCTTAACCTCTGCTTTGCAGACAAAGCGATTGGGTTTGCATGTTATTCGTGTTCTGATGTCAGTTATAGGCATACAATTATGGTTATGGGCTTTAGCATGGCCGATTCCTATTTCACAGGCTATTGCATTATTGATGACTTCACCTATTTTTGTCACTATTGGCTCTGCAGTTTTTTTAAAAGAAAAAGTTGGTATAGCTCGTTGGTTTGCAACATTGGTCGCTGTTATTGGCTCCTTAATAATTCTTGACCCTTGGAGTGATGATTTCATTATTGCCAGTTTATTACCAGTTGGAGCAGCCTTTTTTTGGGCGATTTATTCATTAATGGTCAGGCATTTGTCGGATACAGAAAGTACAGGGTCTATGGTTGTTTATTTGTTAATATTAATTGCACCTTTTAATTTTTTCTTGGCATTACCCAATTTTGTTGTACCTAGTCAAACGGGTTGGTATTTACTTATTGCCTCAGGTGTTGTTTTAGCGCTTGCTCAGTGGTCACTTGCTCGTGCATATGCCAATGCGGATGCATCATTTATTCAACCTTTTGATTTGATTAAGTTGCCTTTTAATGTTTTTGCAGGCTGGTTGATATTTGGGTATGCACCTGCAGGAAATTTTTGGATTGGAGCCGTATTATTGGTAGGAGCCACTATCTTTATCCTTCACAAAGAAAAACACTAAGCATTAAATGTTAATATTAAGAACTACATTTATCATTGTTATTTTTCAGCTATTATCAGGATGTAGCTTTGATTTAAATCGTTTACCATCACATTACAATAAACAGTCTTATTGTTTAATTCAATCTCAATCATTTGGTGCTGAAACACTAAAACCCTGCAACTTTAAGCCCTATAACAATGAACCCATAGTGTTTAATGAACAGCATGATTTGGCTGTTTTTAAATTAACAGATATTGACCCAAAAGTTTTTTTAGGTCAAAC
>JALWML010000277.1 GCA_027083915.1 Lysobacterales bacterium
GCATTGAGTTATATTATTGTTATTATGACTTAAAATTAATGCATAAAATAAATGAAAAACAATAGAAAAACAGAAGTTTTGTTAGAAAAGTTGGGTAATAGACTCAAACAAACGCGTATTAATGCCAATTTAACTCAGAATCAGTTGGGAGATATTATTGGTAAATCGCGCACAGCAATTGAAAGGGCCGAAAGGGGTAAGTGTAATCTAAATAACTTTGTGAGTATATTGCTTGCATTGGGCGCTGATGATCAACTGGATTTGTTTTTACCCGAACAGCCACCTTCTCCTGTGTTATTGGCTAAAGCAAAAGGCAAGACACGTAAAAGAGCCTCTTCTCGTAAGGGAAAAATAAACAATGAGGATAACCTCGAATGGTAAATAGAATACTAAGTAAAACGTTATCTGTTTATTACCATGACAAAGAAGTGGCTGTAATTAGTTACGATGATGATAAAAACTTAGGATATTTTGAATATACGCCTGAGTTTGTCAAGACCGGGCACGAGTTATCACCACTGAAAATGCCATTAAAGGCTAAAAAGATTTATCAATTCCCGCAACTTAATCCAGTAACTTTTAAAGGATTAGCCGGTCTAGTGGCTGACTCATTACCAGATAAATTTGGTACATCGGTATTGAATCAATGGGTAGCACAACAGGGCAGAACTCAACCGATTTCGGTCATGGAACGTCTGCAATATACGGGCACTCGCGGCATGGGAGCTTTAGAATTTCGCCCATCAAAACAATTAAAAAGACTGAATGCATCACAAGCCGTTAATTTAGAAATACTCACCGAATTGGCACAATCTGTCGTCAATAACCGTAAAAATTTAGCCGTATCCATCAGTAAAGATAAAACCGATACCCAAGCGATGAAAAGCTTGTTAGCGGTGGGAACCAGTGCAGGGGGTGCTAGACCTAAAGCAGTACTGGCATTTAATCAGGACTTTAGCCAAGTGCGTTCGGGTCAAGTTAATGCCCCTAAGGGTTTTGAGCATTATCTGATGAAATTTGATGGTGTTAGCGAGCATAATCAATATGAAGAAACCTTCGGTGACCCATTGGGTTATGGCACTATGGAATATGTCTATTATTTAATGGCAAAAGCATGCGGTATTGATATGCAGGATTGTCATTTGTTAGATGAAGGATCAAGGCGGCATTTTCTCACCAAACGATTTGATCGAATAGGTAATGAGAAAGTCCATATCCAAACTTTAACAGCCATCAATCATGTCGATTACAACACACCAGGCTGTTTTTCCTATGAAGAACTTTTTGCTGTAGCACGGCAATTGCGATTACCAATTCATGATGTAAAACAATTATTTTTACGCATGGCATTTAATCACATTGCGCATAATAATGATGACCACGCAAAGAATTTTTCTTTTATCTATCAAGCTAATAAATGGCGCTTATCACCAGCTTATGACATGGCTTACTGTTACAAACCTAACAATTTATGGGTTGAACAACATTGGATGTCCGCTAATGGCAAGCGTAAAGACCACACTCGAGCCGATTTAATCTCTGTTGGTGCTAATGTGACCAAATTGCCTCATTCGTGGATGCATGAAATGATTGATAATGTATTGGAATCTGTATCGCAATGGGCTTCACTTGCTAAAACTCACGGTGTTCCTAAACGATTAAGGCAAGAGATTGAAAAGAATTTACCATTGCGAGATTTTCGACGGTAGAATTTTTCCTTTTAGATTCCTGTTGCAAGTTAGATATCTATTCAAATCTGAAGAAGTTAAGATTTCTTACACATTTTAAAAGCTAATGATTTTTTAACGGTAGGCCACTCTTGGTTGGTGATAGAAAAAACCACGGTATCTCGGTATATTCCTTCGGAATCAACTGAGTGGTTTCTTAATACGCCATCTTGTTTTGCGCCGAGTCGGGCAATAGCATTACGTGATGGGTGATTGTGCCAGTTGGTGCATAATTCTACTGCTATGCAATTAAGCTGTTCAAAAGCATGTTTTAACAATAAATATTTGCATTCGGTATTGATTCCTGTGCGTTGAGTGGATTGTGCGTATCAGGTATAACCAATTTCAACACGATTTTCATTGATGGCATTGCAATAACGGCTTGAGCCTATTATTGTATTTGTGCTTTTGTCAATTACTGCAAAAGCATGAGAACGACCTGCTTGTTTTTCATTTAAAGCAAAATCGATATAATCATCAATGGTTTGTTCTGATGGTACTGAAGTATACCAAAGATTCCATAATTCACCATCGCTGGCTGCTGTGACTAAATCTTTGTTATGTTGTTTAGTCAATGGAATTAATCGAACTAGATCACCTTCTAAGGTGATGTCTTTTAACCAGTTGTTCATAACGCTCTCTAGGAAAACAGAAGCACCAATAATGTCATTATTGGTGCTTATATGGTTTTATAAAATGTTTATTTAAAGGCTTTATTGTCTTTAGCGTGTTCTTCAAGAATGTCAGCGGGTTTAAAACGGATGCCGAATTCATCTTGAAGTTCATTCATTAAGGATAGAATGACATTAGCTCCTTGTGCATTAACAAAACTAAAAGGTCCACCTGTGAATGGTGGGAATCCTAAACCTAAAATAGCCGCTAAATCACCATCGGATGCGGAAGATAAGATGCCTTCTTGCAAACACAATAGCGCTTCGTTAACCATACTCAAACCAATTTGGTGTTGAACTTTGGTTTTATCCAGTTCTTTTCTTTCTTCACCACCAAAGTATTGGTATATGTCTTTATTAACTGTTTTACGTCCTTTTTTAGGATAAACATAGAATCCTTTGCCTGATTTTCGTCCAAATAATTTGGCATTGGCAAGTTTTTGTACGCTATCATCTTCTTCGATTCCGCGGTCTTTAAACATTTCACCCAAATCACCGCGGGCAATATGAGCTGCCACATCAATACCGACTTCATCAAGTAATGATAATGGTCCAACGGGGAAGCCCCAATCTTTCATGGCATTATCAATAAATTCGATTGAAGCACCTTGTTTTAAGACTTGAATGGCTTCGTGGGTGAGTGCTGATAAAATTCGGGTGGTATAAAAACCTGGCCCATCTTTGACCACGACCACAGTTTTACCTTGTGCCAGCCCGACATTGGTAGCCATGGCTTTGGCTCGGCTTGAGGTTTTATCTGTTACGATAATTTCCAATAAAGGCATTTTGGGTACAGGTGAAAAATAATGCATACCGATAACATTTTCAGGTTTTTTTGCTTTGGCAGCAATATCAGTAACGGGTAAAGATGAAGTGTTGGTTGCGAATATGGTATTTGCTGCACAGGTTTTTTCGATACCTGCAAGTATATTTTGTTTTAAGTCGGTGTCTTCAAACACTGCTTCAATCACTAAATCAACGGCTTGCATGTCGGTTTCTTTAACTGTCGGCGTGATTTTTGCCATCAATAAGTCACGTTCAACATGTCCCATGGCTTTGCGCTTAACTAGGCGGTTAAAATCAGACCAAATTGTTTTTAAAGCTTTGCCTAAACCTTCGAGTGAAATGTCTTTTAATACCACATCATAACCAGCTTTGATGGAAACTTCGGTAATTCCAGCGCCCATAAAACCAGCACCAATCATGGCGATGGTATCGATTTGGTGAGTTTTTGCAGTTGATTTGAGTTTTTTATTATCCTGCATGGCAAGAAATAAGCCAATTAAATTTTTACAAGCATCTGTGCCATGTAAATAGCCAAAACCAGCTGATTCGGCTTCCAATCCAGCTTCTAATCCATTTTCTAATCCAATTTCGACACAGTCTAAGATTTTTAATGGAGCAGGGTAGTTGCCACGTGTTTTACGTGTCACTGTTTCTCTGGCTTTTTTAAGTACAAAATTTCTACCCATTGACGTAGTTAAAGCTTTATCAAGTAGACTTTTCTTGCGTGCTTTCTTTTTAACACTGCCTTTTGAAATCGCTTCTTTTGCCACTTTTATGGCTGCTTGTAAAAGTCCTTCTTTGTGGATTAATTCATCCACTAGTCCTATTTTTTTGGCTTTATAGGGATAGACGTTTTTTCCCGTTAATAACATATCTAAGGCATTGGTTAAACCAACTTGGCGAACACTGCGTTGCGTTCCACCACCACCAGGTAATAAACCGAGTTTAACTTCTGGGAAGCCAAAGACTGTTTTTTTATCAGTGCTAACAATGCGGTAATGACAAGCCAGAGCAAACTCTAAACCACCACCAAGTGTTGCGCCGTTTATGGCTGCAATAACAGGCTTGGATAAGTTGGCAAGACGTGATAATAATTTGTTACCACCTCGTGATAATTCTGTGGCTTCATCGCTGGATTTCATTTTCATAAAGGCTTTGATATCGGCACCTGCTACCCAACAATCTTTTTTCTTGCTGTATAAAATGGCTGCTTTGATGTCTTTGTCTTCTTCGATGGTATCTAATAAACTTTTAAAATCATCAAGCATACTAGCAGATAAAACATTGACTGGAGAATCTGGTTGGTCAAGAGAAATAATCGCGATGCCATCTTGTTTGTCAATTGTAAAGTATGCCATTATGAATTCTCCTTAGTGTTTGTTTTCTTGCTGACCTTCTTTTTTGTCGTCTTTGTTGCCGTTTTCTTAGCTGTCTTTTTGGTGACTTTCTTAGTTGTTTTATCATCTACTT
>JALWML010000278.1 GCA_027083915.1 Lysobacterales bacterium
CCCTTAATGCACCTAAGAAATCACCAAAAAACTTCATCACCAATGAGGTGTATTTAGTTTTTGTTGATTCCTTATGCACATCAACTACTTGCACTATCATTCGCGATTCTATATCGAGATTTGGGTAGTATAACTTTTTATACAATGAGTGTGGTAATTAACTCATATCTTTTGTTTAGTAAATTTGCTAAAATACGCGCCTTTAAAATATTATAGACACACTTATGGGCTTCAAATGTGGCATAGTTGGGCTTCCCAACGTCGGTAAATCAACTTTATTCAACGCACTAACCAAAGCAGGTATTGATGCGGCAAATTATCCTTTTTGTACGATTGAGCCAAATGTTGGCGTGGTTGAAGTACCTGACCCTCGGTTAAAAGAATTGGCGAAGATTGTCAATCCAGAGCGTGTGTTACCAACGGTTATGGAGTTTGTCGATATTGCAGGGTTGGTTGCTGGTGCTTCAAAAGGCGAAGGATTAGGTAATAAGTTTTTATCCAATATCCGTGAAACCGATGCTATCGCCCATGTGGTACGTTGTTTTGAAGACGATGATGTTGTCCATGTCGAAGGCAAAATCTCACCATTAGATGATGTTGAAACGATTAATACTGAATTAGCCTTAGCAGATTTAGATTCTGCCGAACGTGGATTGCTCAAAGCCACCAAGCAAGCCAAGTCAGGCAATAAAGAAGCTAAAGCTCGTGCTGATGTATTAACAAAAATTGTCGCGCAATTATCCGAAGGCTTACCTATTCGTGCATTAGACTTATATAAAGAAGAAAAAGAAGTCATTCGTGAGTTCAGTTTCATCACAGCCAAACCTGTGATGTATATAGCCAATGTGAGCGAGGATGGTTTTGAAAATAATCCCTTCTTAGACAAAGTTCGCGAAATGGCAGATGCTGAAAATTCATCAGTCGTGCCAGTTTGTGCCGTGATAGAATCCGAAATCGCTGTTTTGGATGACGAAGACAAAGAAATGTTTATGGCAGAACTAGGCTTAGATGAAGCAGGCTTAGATAGAGTGATTCGAGCAGGGCATGATTTATTAGGCTTGAAAACATATTTTACCGCAGGTGTCAAAGAAGTGCGTGCTTGGACCTTTAAAGAAGGGTTTACTGCACCCCAATGTGCTGGTGTTATTCACACCGATTTTGAAAAAGGCTTTATTCGCGCCGAAACCATGGCGTATGAAGATTTTATTCAATACAAAGGCGAAGCGGGATGTAAAGAAGCCGGTAAGTTGAGATTAGAAGGTAAGGATTATATTGTTAAAGAAGGGGATGTACTACATTTTCGCTTCAACGTCTAAATAACTGTTGATATTACTTCATTAATACGGCTACTTATCGTTAGAAAATGATTGTTTACGCTTGTAAACTCACATTTTCAGTCTCAATTAGCCGTATTACTAAAGCAATCTAAATGATAATTACCATGATAAAGGCAACCAATACACGTTTTTATTTAGTGAATGTTGTTTAAAAACCATACCTAATAATCTACAACAAACAGAATTTTTAATAGTATTTGACATGTTATACAATGAAAAACTACTAAAATATAGATTAAATTAACTACAATGAAATCTAACTTACGCATAAACACAGTAATAATTAGTTGCTAGGATGATTATGAGAATAAACTTAACCTTGATTTCCTGTTTATTATTAGTTGGTTGTTACGAAAGTAATTTGCCAGATGAGCCCTATGTTGAACTTTCCTATGAAGAATCTTTAAGACAAAGCATTTTTAATATAGATAAATCCAGAAGTGACTTAAAAAACATTGAACTGTCTGATGGTATTAGTTTTGATGAAGCAAAAACAATACTTGATAATTTTTCCTATACAGATAAAGCGGTTGGTTGTGGGGCTTATGGCAATATTGTAGATAGTGGAGATCAGTGGAAGGCTGCTACTTTTGTAGGTTTTGCTCCTAAACGTTCTTACCCTATTTTTATAAATAAAAAAACAGGTGTAATTAAACAAAACAACAAAATATTAATAGCAAACCCAAAAACATTGAAGTTTAATGACCCTATCTATTATATTGAAGGGAAAACACAACTTAAGAAGATTGAAGATAATTTGCAAAAGCATCTTAACCAAATTGATTAATTGATTGTTAAATTTTAAATTACCTTTAAAAGTTACTATACTCTTAAACTTTTATCTGCAAAAATCTGCCTCATCTGCGGACAAAACTCTTTTAATCTAGTGTTTGTCTCGATAATATACCAAATATGAATAAAATAAAAAAATACATACTACCAACTTTACTCTATGGCGCGGCTATTATTGCTTTGTATTTTGTCTACCAAACACAGGTCAAAGTAATAAACCAAGAAGTCTCAGCACGTGATATTGACCCTAATTGTGACATCATTATGTTCACAACCGAATCGTGTCCTTACTGTAAAAAAGCCAAAACCTATTTAGCATCAAAAGGCATACAATGGTGTGAACGTGATATCGAATGGTCTGATGAAGATGCCCAATTATTCAAACAATTGGGTGGTAAAGGCACACCATTAACTATCATAGGCGATGTTGTTATTGGTGGCTTTGTTGAAAAGCGTTTTGATAAAGCATTAAAGGCAATGGAAGATAAGCACTAAGATATGTCTGATTTAATCAAAATCTTAGCAGCTGATGACCATAAAATATTCCTGCAGGGTTTGATTAGCTTATTTGAAATTACGTGTGGTATAGATTTAGTTGAAACAGCAGAGAATGGCGATGATTTATTAGAACTTATTGCCAAACATAAACCTGATATTGCCTTGGTTGATTTATCCATGCCTGGTGCTGATACTGAAACTATTATTCAAACGGTAGAAAATAAGTATTCCAAGACTCAATTGTTGGCATTGACGATGCATATGAATCCCGAGATTGCCATTGACTTGTTTAGCCTTGGACTTTCGGGCTATGTGTTAAAAGAATGTGCGTTTGATGAACTGGAACAAGCCATTAAAAACCTAATGGTTGGTGAACAATACATATCACCAGATTTACTTGAAGCAATTAATAGGTTTAACCACAGGAAAACAGAACAAAAAATAGCGTTAACCAATAAAGAACAAAAAACCATGCAGTTGGTCGCTGAAGGGAAATCTAATAAAGAAATTGCACGAATACAAAACACATCAGAAAGAACCGTCCGTTTTCACCTGTCAAATTGCTTCATAAAACTCAATGCGAATAACCGCATATCAGCGGTCAGTAGAGCAGTTGAGTTACAGTTGATTTAATGGCAAATAAACACTAACGATAGAGCCTTTGTTTTCAACAGAACCAAAATCAACACGCCCATCAAGCAAAGCCACACGTTCATGCAGGCTGATAAAACCAAGACCTCCGCTTACAGATAAAGTGGTTTTTTTGTCTTCATCATAACCACAACCGTCATCAATTATATTTAAGGTGATGGCAGATTTGTTTTGCAAAAATACAACTTTAATGTTTTTCGCTTTGCCATGTTTAATGGCGTTGTTGACACATTCTTGAAAGATTCTAAAAATATGTAGTTTTATTGTGTTAGAGAGATTAATAGTATTCGTAAACTCATCAGAATTAAAGTGGATTATTGATGGATAGATGGTATTTAAGCGGTTGCATTCCTTTTCTAAAGATTCAACAATTGTGTAATTGTCAATAATTGCAGGGTGTAAACCATTGATTAAGTCTCTTAAGTCATTTGTTGATTTTTCAAGTTCAGATGAAATAATATCAACATGATTTGAGGAACTGCCTTTTGTTTTATTCCCTAATAATTTGAGATGTAACTTTATCGAAGCCAAATTTTGCCCAAGACCATCATGCAATTCTCGAGCAAATTTTGCATTAATCTCTTCAACAATGTTAACCATACGGGTGGAAAGTTTTTTAAAGTCTAAACGAATGGCTTTAATTCGTTGAAAATAGGCAAATAAAATTGCATAACGATAAAACAAGCTTCCAAACTGAATATTTCTATGTCCCCAAAAACCATCGCTAAAATGATGCAGTAAAGCAGAAACAATCAAAATGGAAAAACCAATTAACTGAGCAATACTGCCTGTTCGTTTAAGAATTATTGCACGAAATGCGATGGTAAAACAATAAATGATAAAAGTAAAAGTCATCGCCGACCAAGCATACCAACAAACAACCTTTAGCTCATTATTTATGATTGGCAACAAAATTAAAAAACAAAAAGTAATATAAACTAAAGAAATCAATAGCATGGTTTTTGTTGAATAGTCTTTAAACTGACTCCAAAAATATAACAATAAAGACAGGGGAGCAATGAGTAGGATAAAGGCAAACACTAAACTGGTGGATAGGTACTGTTGAGAAAACATAACATCAAAAATAAAAAACGAGTCATGCCCAACTCCTCCAATAAAAAGAGTTAAACTGCTAAAAAACAACCATTTAAAATCATAAGAATTTACTAACGCTGTCCGAATCAACAACAACAAAATTAATAACTCAATGAGACCCATGGTCAAAAATGCGGAATCAATTGAGCTGGTAAGAGTCACCTGTTGATTGTAATATTTGTCAGCAAAACGTAATTCACTAAGAAAAATTCTATCCGAACCAATACCTATTCCAACGGGGAGTACCGCTCCTTTAGCCTTACCAAACCCTGTAGTTACTTTTATTGCCAAAAGATTGTCGTGGTATTTTAAAAAACCAGCAGGTAAATCATATTTTCTAATCAACCCCAAAGGACTATTCTTCTCAAACTGCCAATTTTTATTAAATTGCCCAATGCCACCAACCTTAACACCATTAATCCATGTTTCATCAGCAAGTCGTAAATTTTCAATAATCAGAGCATATTGTTCACTAATATCAACATGCGCATCAAAAGAAACACGGTACCATCCACTAATGGCAAAATCAGTATTTGAGGGTAAGGACTTTCCCATAGTAATATTTTGCCAATTAGATTCATCAATACCAACATCAGGAAAACTTTCATCGTCACCATAAATAAACTTCCAATCACCCACAATAAAATCCTTATCAAAAGCAAAAGAGTTGTGAAAGTTAAATAAAAGTGTAATAAAAATTAAAAGTGAACGCATAAATGATTTGTCCTTGTGAGCTCGAAGTATAACACAACAAATACTTTTAAATAAAACTGTGTCAATACTAATACAACCATGCACCCGTCATTACGAGCGAAGCGAAGTAATCTTTTAAGTGAAACGTCAAACCCAACAGATTATTTCGCAACTCCTGCCGCTCATCCTTCGGGTCGCACGCGTATGGCAAAACGGCTGTCCTGCCGTTTGGTTGCTACGTCGTTTCTCCTGACAATGACACTCTATAGTTAACAGAATGGTTAAAAAATGCCTAAAAGTAGCCATTATTTACAAAAACCTGTCGTTTACGACAGGTTTATTTTTATTTCTGTTCTTCTAAAATGTTGCCATCAAGTGGATTGATTCACTTGTTTTTATTAATTACAGAGAATTTTTATGAAATACAAATTTAGTTTAGTAAAAGCACTAGGAACATTAAGTGTTGGTTTAATACTTGTAACAAACTTGCAAGCCAACCAATTATCCAATGGTGATTTTGAAAGTCACCCACCATCAAGTGGTTGGGGCAATCATATTGGCTATTCAATATCTCCTTGGGTTATAGCTGGCGGCAGTAAGTCTAATGTTATTAGAGTTGACCAAGGGCAGAGTTATAAGCCAACACGACAAGGGCCACACAGAGATGCATCAAATGCACCAAAAGGCAAAACCAGGCATTATCTAGATATTGCAAATGGCAGTAATCAGTTTTATCAAATATTCAAGTCGCGTTGTAGTGGAACTGCGACTTTTGGAGGGTATTTTTCTACAAGAGGTAATGGACGTGGCAATGCTCAAGTAACCTTACGCAATGGTTCTGGTTTTAACGGCTCAATAGTTGGTCAAACAAATCAAATCTCTTTACCTAGAGGAAGCTCTGCAACTGACCCATGGAAAAGAGTTGTTTATACGGGTGCTGTTCAAGCGGGTCAAGTTTATTCATTTGTCGTAGCGATGGATAATAATATGAACTTTGATGAAGCCTTTGTATCGGTCGATGGTTGTAAGGGTGATGAGCATGATGATAATGGAGGAATTGGAGGAACTGATTGGGGAAAACCAATTGATTTGATTATAGAGAAGCCTATTGAAGTTTATCTACCAAAGCCTCAAAAACTTGATAATTGCTGTGCACCAATAAACAAAGATGTCATCATGCGTCAGTTAACGCCAGTTTTTCAGCCAAACGGTGGTTCAAATGCAAACTACAGATTAAATTTCTCTGCAACACCACAATTTAATAATCAAATGCAGAACTATCTTAATTATGTCCATAGTATGAAAAATCCTATTAATGCACTAATCACAACATGGCGAGTTTACGATAAAGCTCCTGGTGGGCTTGGTTCTCCTGCGCCAACATCTGCTGGCTGGGGTACAAAGATTGAAGAATTTTTTACTACGTTTCATATAACAAATCCTATCAACCACGGCAACACCTCAAATAGCTACCAGATGAAACCTAACCACTGGTATCATGTGGGAACTGGCACATATTTTAATGATGGTCATAGTTTCTTTCCTAAAAAATGTGCTGAATCTGATTATTGGGTAAACTGGCAAGTTGGAACTAAATCCGCTATATCAAAATCATCGAGTAATGGTAATTTTATTATCGCCCAAGGTGGCAAAATTATTTCAAAAATTTCAGTAAAATCACAAACCTCGAGCAGACCGACAAAAAAGAGATTTGATGAAGCAAAAATTAAAAGAAATAAAAACTTCAACCGTAAAGGGGTAAGAGTTAAAAGAACAAAATTTTAGTTTAATCTATTAACTAATCGTCATTGCGATAGGAGCGTAGCAATCTTTTTGGGGCATTAACAACAGCGTCAAAAGATTACCACATCATTCCACCTCGCAATGACGTACTTCTTTTTGAGCATTGTACCAAACCAATTTAAAACCACGTCGTTGCGAGGAGCTCCGCGACGCGGCAACCTCCCAAACATCACGCACTATCATAAAAAACATTTAACCCACTAGCTCTTAACGAAAATGTTAATTATTCGTTAAAATCGAGCCAAAAAACAGCCATTATTTACAAAAACCTGTCGTTTACGACAGGTTTATTTTGTTGATGTTTTTTTTACAATACACCTTTAAGTAATAATTTTATAAGGCATAGGGAATAAAATGGAACACAAAAGCACGAAAAGATACGCAATGAATCGGTCAATAACAAGTCTATTGTTATTATTTATGAGTCTACAAACAGCTGCAAAAGTCAATCTAAATTGGAAAGGCTTAAGTCAAGAACAATACATAGAAAACTTGATTGAGTGTAAAACCACACTTGATGAAATCAAATGGTCGCATAATCTATGGCCCAAGCAAAACAAAACACCCAAGCCTAAATTTACTGATGTGGTGGATAAAAACAGTATACGACAATCAGTAGAAAACAGTATCAAGATGCAAGTGTTATTACAGGAGAGGTTTGGTTTAAAGATAACTCCAAAAATGTTACAAGATGATATGCAACGTATGGCAAATGACACCCAAAATCCAGATGGTTTACGGGAATTGTTCGCAAATCTGAATAATGATGCCAACACGATTGCACAATGTCTTTCACGTCAGTATTTAGTCAACAAGTTAATTGCACAAAAGTATTATAACAGTCCTGAATTGCATAAACTTACTCGGGCTGTTGCTCAAACTGAGCTTGATAGATTTCAACAATTGCACAATGTTGATAACCTTTCGGCACATTATCAGGTGATTGCCTATTCACTAGCTTCATCCAATAGCTCAAAATCACATCATCGGGTTATTGAATTAAGTCAAGATGTGTTTTACCAAAAGTTAACTGAACTTGAAAACCCACAACTTAAACAAGAAAGAAATAGTTTTAGCTATTCTAAGATTAAAAACCAAACAAGTAACAGTATTGAAGTAGAAACACTCACTTGGCAAAAACAAAAATTAAATACATGGCTCAAATCTGAATCTGCCAATACTCAATTAGTTCAATCACAAGAATATGATTTATCTGTTCCCAAAATAAAATCAAAATCATCATCAATTGATACAAAAACAGGTGCAATTAATGGTGATACATGGAAAAGACCTTACGGAATAAAACTACACACAGCTATTTGGACGGGTAGTGATATGATTATTTGGGGCGGATACGATGGCAGTTATCTAAACACAGGTTATAAATATAATCCTAGCCAAAATACTTGGACTACTATATCTTCTGTCAATGCTCCAGATGCAAGGACGTACCATAAAGCACTTTGGACAGGCACGGATATGATTGTTTGGGGTGGTATAGGAGATAACACCGGCAGCTTAAATTCAGGTGGAATATACAATGCATTATCAGATACTTGGGTTGCTACTTCACTAGTTTCTGCTCCTGTAGCTCGGCAAGATTTTACGGCAGTTTTGACAGATTCAGGAGAAATGCTAGTTTGGGGTGGTGGAAATTTAAACTCGGGTAAATTTTTCAATCCAACTACAAATTCTTGGAGTGCTGCAATTCCTACAATAGGAGCTCCAACAGGTAGAAGCAAGCATACAGCGGTATGGGCAGGTGACAAAATGATAGTATGGGGCGGAACAGATGGTGTTTCTATTTTAGGAGATGGTGGTATATATGACCCTTCAACTGGGTGGAGCACTATCTCAACAATAGGAGCGGCTCTTCCTCGTTATGATCATACAGCTATTTGGGGCAATAACGAAATGATGATTTGGGGAGGATTAGACCTTAATGGACTGGTTGCCACAGGGAAAAAATACAGCCCACAGTCCGACACATGGACAACAATCCAAAGTGCAAATTCTCCAGGTGGTAGTATTGCCCATACAGCAATTTGGGCAGATGATAAAATGGTTACATGGGGCGGTGAAGATTATTCGGGTTATCGAAATACAGGTGGAATTTATGATCCAGTATTAGATACATGGACAGCAGTAAAAACGTATGGAGCACCATCAAGTAGAAAGTTCCATACAGCTGTTTGGACAGGTTGGCAAATGATTATCTGGGGAGGCGAACGCAGTGATGGTGCGTATTTAGATACCGGTGGAAGGTATGTAGTTACATTCGGCAACAATTGGGAACGGGTTTCCATACCCAATACACCACAAATTCCTTTCCCATCTGCTATATGGACAGGTTCAGAAATGATAATCTGGAATTATGGACTTGGTTCTAGTTACAATCCAATAACCGATAGCTGGCAGGATATTCAAACGACTGGATCACCATTTCTTAGGGAGCTTCATACCGCAATTTGGACAGGGACAGAAATGATTGTATGGGGAGGTTATGGCACTCCTCCAACTAATACCGGAGGACGTTACAATCCTTTAAATGATAGCTGGGTTGATACAACATTAACAAATGCACCAACAGGACGATATATTCACACAGCTATTTGGAGTGGTACAGAGATGATTGTTTGGGGTGGAGATGATGATAGTTCTTATTTGGATACAGGTAGTCGATATAATCCACAGTTAGATACATGGCAAGCTACGACAACCATAGGAGCCCCATTTGCACGTTTTAACCATACCTCTATTTGGGGAGATGGAGAAATGTTGGTATGGGGAGGACGTGATGATTCAGGTAATCGAACCAATACAGGTAACAAATACAATCCCCAAACAGACTCATGGTTGCCGATAGATAGCATAGGTGCTCCTGTTGCTAGAGATGGACACACGGCAATTTGGACAGGGGATGAAATGATTGTTTTTGGTGGTCAAGGTCAGGCTGGAGTAAACGACACGCTGAACTCTGGAAGCCGCTATGATCCCATTTCTGATAATTGGATTGCACTACCTAATAGTTCCTTAACTCCAAGAACAGGACATAGCTCTATTTGGACAGGACAAGATATGATTGTTTGGGGTGGTGTAAATAGGACGAGTCAAATAGAACCAGAAGGGCTTAAATATAATCCACAAAACAACAGTTGGCAAACCATTCAAACAATATTTGAGCCATCAATGAGGGTATATCATACAGCCATCTGGACAGGTACAGAAATGATAGTGTGGGGAGGTTTAAGTAGCAAGTCAGGTGCAGTCCAAACTCGTTCTGTTGAGCAAAGTTTTGGTGGCGGGGGCTTTTGGAATCTCTTAACTTCTATGGGAATTTATTATCCTTATGGTTATTATGAAATTAGTGGCGTTTTAAACAACCTATTAGGAGACCAAGTCGTGTTGCAAAACAATTTAGGTGATGATTTGTTATTGACCAATGATGGAGCTTTTACCTTCTCGAATACCATACTTGAAGGGTCTGATTATGCCATCACGGTATTAACTAACCCTACAAGCCCAAATCAAACCTGTACTGTAAGCAATGGAACAGGCATAAACATTACATCAAATGTTTCTGATGTGATAGTTAATTGCGTAACCAATACTTACTTAATTGGTGGTACAGTCACAGGTATGCTTGCAGGTAGCCCAAACACAATGGTATTGCAAAATAATAATGGTGATGACTTGATTATTAATAACGATGGTTCATTTGTTTTTTCAACACCCATAGACGATGAAACCACCTATAGTGTAAGTGTATTTTTATCACCTAATAGTCCAATTCAAAATTGTACAGTTGTCAATGGAAGTGGAATTGTTGCAGGAAATGATGTGGTCAATGTGTTGATAGATTGCCATGATTTAATTTATAAAAACGGGTTTGAATAATATTAACCCTGCGTCATAATACCGCAGGGTTAATAATTGGGGAAAGCCGTCAAAGGCAGGGGGATGGAGCAATCTTTTGGGCATTAACAACAGCTTCAAAAGATTGCTACGTCATTCCTCATCGCGACCATGAAAAGCATTCTTAAAGTATGTTAAAATTGAACCCACTATTTATTAAACTCAGATTATATGAAACATTACAACACATCTATATATTCAACAATAATCATATTTTTATTTTGTTGTGTTTCAGAGAGTAGTGCCAAAATCATCAGAGCCCAAGAAATAACTGCCACTACGGACATGTCGGCTATCCACCACCGTGGTTATCAAGCATCAAGTATCGAACAAATCACAGATGGAATAATGTCAGACACACCACCTTATGGAGGTTTTATTGCTCGAGCTCAATCTGGGATTATTCATCTAACGCTAGACAAAGTTTCTGACTTAAAATCCTTTTACTTGTGGAATGACATTGAAAACAGGGCTGGTCATGGGATTAAAGAATTTAGTTTGGAATTTTTTGATGCTGACAATAGGTCAATAACAAGAATTTCACAATCCAAAACTAATGGTAAATTCATGGCATCAATGTACCATATTAAATCTGAAAAATTTCAGTTTGATACAACTATAAATGATGTAAAAAGAGTAGATTTAATTATACACAGTTCATATAAAGATGAAATCCGTATTCGCGAAGTGGCATTTGCCAATAATGAAACTGATGATAACGTTAATAAGGTCAAGTGCTCTTCTCCATGGACAACACAAAATTTGCTTGAACATAGTGATATAATTTTACATGAAAACGATTACATGTGGTCGCTTGATTACAAAGGCTTTTTTAATGATAAAACAATACAGTTTTTACACGATAATACTACTGAAAACATAACGGCAGATACTTTTAAGAAAATTATTTCCTATAGTCTCCAAGGAATGAACAACTTGCCAATACAGAAAACGATTAAAGATAGCTGGCTAGAAGTATGGGATAAAAATGCTCTGACCCCTAACCCTTCTAGTGGTTATATTGTGAAGTATAATCAATGGGTTAAATATACATCAACGGTGTCTGTCTTAAATGAAGACGGGAGAAACCTTGCTTTATTTACTCATGATGATTGTGTTAATGCGTTGGTATATTTTCGAATTAAGACCACAAAAACTCCTGAGGTTTTAGAGCTCCAGATTAGTGATGGCAAGAGAATAATCAAAACTACCATATTTCATAGGGCTAAAGAAACTCAGGTGAGCCAGACGATAGCAAAACCTTTTTCTGATACAAGTGATGAAAAAAAAATAAGCCTAATCAAAGACTCTGGTGATTTAACTTTTATTCAAAAAGAGTTCAATGCTGATTTATTAGAGTGGCCCCTTACACTTGATTATGTATTACATGCAAAATTTGATGACACTCGCGCTAATCGAGCGTTATTACACACCTTTAATTTTCAAATACCTAAGACATGCCAAATTAAGATAGCTTTTTTTGAAGTAAAAATAAAAAATTTAGGGCAACAATACAATAATGATGTTCTTTGGTTTTTTGATAATGGAAGTTCATTAAAAGGAATGAAATTGTGGCAAGGAGATGAGTTGAACAATGAGAGTAAAACCTTGAAGTTAAACTTGTCAGGCTTTAAAGTTAATGACTATTTACCATTGCAAAACATATTACATACTCTTGATGATGGTGATTTGAGTATTGCCATACAAGACGATACCTCAGTTGATTATGTTAAACTTGATATAATTTTATCGGGTGATGAGTGCTTTGTTGATAAACCATAACTTTTATTAAAAAAACTGTCATTACAATCAATTTAATCAATTGAATGTAATGCAAAATTTACCAGGTTATCACGATATATTTCATTGCAATGACGCACTTGTTTGCTAGCTATCAGAAAAATATAAAGTATTTCAACTCATCCTAAAGTAAAATTGCATTATTCAATACGAAAAATTCAACATGAAATTCAACGGTACAAAAAACTACATCGCAACCGATGACTTATCCATGGCAGTTAATGCTGCGGTTACCTTACAACGACCTTTATTAATCAAAGGCGAACCCGGCACGGGTAAAACCATGTTGGCAGAAGAGATTGCCAAGTCATTAGGTAAAAAATTGATTTGCTGGCATATTAAATCCACCACTAAAGCCCAACAAGGTTTGTACGAATACGATGCCGTTTCTCGTCTGCGTGATTCGCAATTGGGCGATGAAAAAGTTTATGATATCGGCAATTACATCAAACAAGGTAAGATTTGGCAGGCTTTTGCTGCGGATGAACAAGTGGTTCTTTTGATTGATGAAATTGATAAGGCTGATATTGAATTTCCTAATGATTTGTTGGTTGAATTGGATCAAATGGAGTTTAGTGTCTATGAAACGGGGCAGCAAATAAAAGCCAAACACCGTCCAATCATTATCATCACCAGTAATAATGAAAAAGAATTGCCCGATGCTTTTTTACGTCGTTGCTTTTTTCATTACATTAACTTTCCCGATAAACACACTATGCAGCAAATTGTAGATGTGCATTATCCCGATATTGAAAAACAATTGGTTAAAGCGGCATTAGATGTGTTTTTTCAATTACGCGAAGTGCCAGGTTTAAAGAAAAAACCTTCAACATCTGAGTTGATTGACTGGATTAAATTGCTATTAGCGGACAATATCCCATTAGATTTACTGCAAAACAAAGACATTAAGGAAGCCATTCCGCCTCTTTATGGGGCTCTGCTTAAGAATGAACAAGACGTTGATTTGATTCAACGCTTGGCATTTATGATGCGAAGATAGATATTGTAAATTACAAAAAGTCACTTATAATAGTTATGTGCAATGTTATTGATTACTGAGAAAAATTATGAGTTTACTAGAACAAGCCATTAAAAAAACACCTCAAGAACGTGTTATCCTTGCTGAAATGATTTTGGCAAGTATTGATTATGAAGTTGATGAAATTAATAAAGCATGGGTTGATGAAGTTCAAAATAGAATACAATCAGTTGCAGATGGTCAGTCCGAATTATTAGACTTTAATAAATTGTATGCTCAAGATTAAAATACATGAATTTGCATCTAACGAATTTGATGAAGCCATTCAATGGTATGAACTACAAGCAAAAGGATTAGGTAATCGATTCAAAAAGGAAGTGATAAACAGAATCAAATCGGCTCAAAAAAATCCAAGTTGGTATCCTCAAGAATCAAAAAGCATCTATAAACTTTACATACCAAAATTTCCTTACAAAGTATTATTTACTTTTAATGATACTCACATAATAATTTGGGCAGTTTGTCATTTACACAGAAAACCACTTTATTGGAAATCAAGAATTAATACATAACTTTACTGTAGTATAGATAAAACAATGCTAATCAACTTCTTCTACAAACTTAAACAAGCCAAAGTTCCTGTTTCCATACAAGAGCTTTTAGTATTGCTTGATGCCATGCAAAAAGACATTGCCTTCGGTTCGATGGAAGAGTTTTATCACTTGTCCAAAATGTGTTTGGTAAAAGATGAAAAATATTATGATCGATTTGATCAAGCCTTTGGAGAATACTACGAAGGTTTAAAAGCGCGCGAAGATTTAGCATCAGCAACTATCCCTGAGAATTGGTTGCAGTCAGAATTCATGAAAAACTTGAGTGATGAAGAAAAAGCTAAAATCGAAGCTTTGGGTGGTCTGGATAAAATTTTAGAAACGCTCAAGAAAAGACTAGAAGAACAAAAGAAAAAACACGCAGGTGGCAATAAGTGGATTGGTACAGGTGGCACATCACCTTTTGGCCATGGTGGTTACAATCCTGCCGGTGTGCGTATTGGCGGTGAAAGTACCCACAGACGAGCGGTGAAAGTGTGGGAAAAACGCCAATACCGAAATCTGGATGATAACTGCGAAATTGGCACACGCAATATTAAAGTGGCATTGCGAAAATTGCGCAAATTTGCTAGAACAGGCGTAGCTGAAGAGTTGGATTTGGATGATACAATCAAGAGTACTGCAAGAGATGCGGGTTTATTAAATATCAAACTAGTACCAGAGCGGCATAATGCTGTTAAGCTTTTGGTGTTTTTTGATATTGGTGGTTCAATGGATGATCATATTCGTACCTGTGAAAAATTATTTTCAGCGATAAAAACAGAATTTAAACACCTTGAATATTTTTATTTTCATAACTGTGTTTACGAAAACCTCTGGAAAGACAACCGCAGAAGATACGATGAAGGCGTTAATACAAATGACATTATCAACACCTTCGGCAACGATTACCATGTTATTTTTGTCGGTGATGCAGCGATGAGTCCATGGGAATTAGCCTACGAAAACGGCAGTGTTGAACACAATAATGCAGAACCCGGTTCTGTGTGGCTCAAACGCATCAAAGACAAATGGCAAAAAACCATCTGGCTTAATCCTGTTCCACAAGATTATTGGCGTTACACCCAAAGCACGCAAATGATTAAAGAAATCTTTGAAGATAAAATGTATCCTTTAACGGTTTCGGGTATTACCGATGGGATAAAATTTTTGTCAAAATAGCGATGCAGACTTTACTTTTGCTTAATCATCTATATAACTAATAACACTTATCATATAAACCTGTTTATGAAATTGTATTTAAAAATTGGAACAGTTTTAGTCATTGCCTTAATTGCTTGGTTGTTATTGCACGATAAAGCCGAAACAACGACTCAAGTCAATAAAGTCAGTTTACAAATAAAACCAGTTGTTACTCCAGACAAACCAAAACCAAGCAAGCAGAATAAAGTCAAAAAACCTCAACCCCTAACCAATAGCGAAATTTCAAAAGAAGAAAAAGCACTTCTCGCTAAAGAATTAAAGCAATTGAGTTATATTCAGTTGTACGATATGTCAGAGGATTTATTTGATTGTATTGATTATTTAATACGACTAGATAGCCAAAGGGAAGGTGGAGATGACGGTACAAAACAAAATGTACCTATCGATTTTATGCAAGAATACTATCAAAACATTCCACGTTTCAGCCACTTAAGGCAGCAACAAGCCACCGAAACGCAACTAGGCTTTTACCGTGAACACATTGAAAACTGTAAGTCTACGGTAGCTAAAGTTAAGTCTCTCTATAACAAAGAGGAATTAAAGACTGACAATATCTATTATATTGATACAAAGCTAAAGTCTCTCATGCAAGAAACGCAAGCTAAATCAGATGAGGAGAAGATTCTAAAATCCATATTGGAAGATAAAGTTGACTTGCGAAAGGCTTTAGAAGAATTGTTTGAGCTAAAAGAAGGCAAACCAATGGTTACAGAGGAAGAAATTAGGGATTTAATCATTGAAATAGATGAATTGAAATGGAAAATTATTCAGGTTAAGCAAATACCTGAAGAAAATCGTGAGAAAAACTTAGCTGAAATGGAAGCTAAGCTTAAGAACCAAAAAGACTATCTGGCTTCTTTATATGAGTTTGATAAAAGTGCTTATGAGATCAAGTCAGGTGAGTTTTTCTTATTAATTGACAGAATTAAAAGTAAAATAAACAGTAAATATCCACGTGTATTTAAAGAAGTTTTTGAAGGCCTTAACTTTAAAAGCTCTCAAATCAATTTACTACCTGCTCGATACATACTAAATAGAAGGAAACAAGCTGGTATGCAGATACCTATAATTTCTGAAACAATCTTTGAATCTGTGCCTATTGAAAATAAACGCTACTTTAATCAACTCTTACAACCTGCATTAGATTTATACCTCTGTTATCTCGGTGATGAGTGCCGATTACCAAAAAACCGTCGATTGGCTCAGTTTTGTTTTATGCCTGAAATGTATATTAATTATGAAGGGGTTTATTTTGAAGCCTGTGATATGGATTTGGAAACATTTTATTTTGACCACTATTTAACTGAGAACCAAGTTGAAGATTTAAGCTTGATTTTTGATTACTTGGTAGAAAACTATGCAAAGTAAAAGAATAATTTTTATTGGATTGGCAATAATTGCCATTGTGGTGTTTGTGTTTCGGAGAGGTGTTGACAAAAGTGAGCCTAAAGATACCGTAGCAAAGGAAGTTGTTACTCCAACAAAATCCATTGTCAATCACACAAAGAGCGAAAACAAAAAAGAGCCTGCGGTTTCTTCTAAAAAGGACAAACCAAAAAAAGTAGAAGAATTAAATGCAGATGATGAAGTGATGTATGAATTATCCCAACAGCAATTTAGTGAAGAGCCTGTTGTAGAACTTTTGTCGATTATGGCAATGGGTGCATCTTGTCAGCGAATGACTTATTTCGAAGTAAACTATGAAGACATAAATTACACTCAAAAAGCACAATTAATGCTAGCTCAAAATAAGGAAAACTGTCAGTCATTGCTTGAATCTTATCCATCCATCAATAGCAAATACAATATGACTGATAAAGATCGAATGTTAATACTAAAGTTGGCATCAGAATCGCACTATGCAGATTTTGTACAAAAAGCAATAGGAGTCAAATACATGGACGATGAAGCGAAGAATCGTTTTTTTTGCAGAAATGTTTGCTCATGTGTTAAAGAGCCAAAGTGCTCCACTTATTAGTGCGTTACAAGCAATATCTCGTGAAAAAGAAATGCAGCCATACCTTAATCAACTAGCAACAATTTTAGGTACGGTCAATGCAAGCTATGCACAACAAATTCTGCAACAGGCCACTACTTTGTATTCTTGCCAGTACAATCAATCCATCACCTGTTCCCCATCAAGTCAATATATGTTTGAACAATGTATTGAATACGAACAAGCTTGCGGGCTTGACGTACCGACATGGTTTGAGCTTAATCACACCAAAGCACATAACCGAGATATTGCTAAATTAATTGCTTACTTTGAAAGTTTGTGAATAAACAAATAGATTAAATAAAAAAATGCCATTGCGATGAGGTACGACTGGCTTTAGAATAGTTTGGTATATAATTCAAAAAACAGTTTGTCATTGCGAGAAGGAA
>JALWML010000279.1 GCA_027083915.1 Lysobacterales bacterium
TTACATGAGAGGCTGCAATTGGGTTATCTAAAGAAATGTATTTATGAATCTTCTCTAGCCAGTTTACAGCTTCATCTGTCCAAAATACCTTTCGTTCTAATTCCATGAATCAATTTTATTTTTCATCTCTTGATTGCTAATTATTTTACCACTTTTTGAATCTGATAATCCTTTCTCAATCATCTGAGTAAAAGCCAGTTCTTTTAAAATTTCAGCATAAGTTGCATCTTCAGGCTGTTTATTTATGACTTCACTCATCATTTTTTTTGCTGCTGACACCGTATTAACCATTTGTTATTAAGGAAGTTATAATTTACGATAAAACAATCATTATGTCAATGAGTATATTTGTGTCTGAACTGCCAATATGTAAATTTGTAATTCCTATAGTTTTTATTAGACTAGGGTAATATTAAAAAAATTAATGACCTAAGGGAAAATTAATAATAAAAAAGCCTGTAAAACTTGCATCTTACAGGCTTTTTTAAAATTCAGTCACTCCCTGAATAAGGGGCTCTAGTAGATTAATGATTGAAAATAGAACAATAATACAAATATTGAGTTCTAAAATACTGGATCCCCGCCTTCGCGAGGATGACAATAGAACTAATTAATCTTCTTTCTTTTCTGGCTTGTCTAATAAAGCTTTGATAGATAGTCTTACGCGGTTTTGCTTGTCGATTTCTAATACCTTAACCTTAACCATTTCACCTTCTTTTAACACGTCAGTTACGTTGGCAACGCGATCGTGTGAGATTTGAGAAATGTGAACCATGCCGTCTTTGCCAGGTAGTAAGTTAACAAATGCACCGAAGTCCATTATCTTAACAATCTTACCTTCGTAAGTAGCACCAACTTCAACATCTGCCGTAATTTCTTCAACACGTTTCACCGCATTGCGAGCATCATCACCATTAACAGCCGCGATAGTGACCACACCATCATCGTTGATTTCGATTACTGTGTTTGTTTCTTCAGTTAAGGCTCGTATTGTTGCACCACCTTTACCGATGACATCGCGGATTTTGTCAGGATGTACCGTAATAGTGATAAGTTTAGGTGCATAATCAGACATTTCTTCGCGTGTTGCATCTAAGACTTTATTCATTTCGCCTAAGATGTAATCGCGTCCGCCTTTAGCTTGTGATAACGCTTTTTGCATGATTTCTTCAGTGATACCTTCAATTTTGATATCCATCTGTAAAGCCGTAATGCCATCAGCAGTACCGGCTACTTTAAAGTCCATATCGCCTAAGTGATCTTCATCACCTAAGATGTCAGATAAAACAGCAAAATCATCACCTTCTTTAATTAAACCCATGGCAATACCAGCAACTGGTGCTTTCAATGGAACACCCGCATCCATCATTGATAAAGATGAACCACAAACTGATGCCATTGAACTTGAACCATTTGATTCGGTGATTTCTGAAACGACACGAATAACATAAGGAAACTCTTCTTCATTTGGCATAACCGCCATCAGTCCACGTTTAGCTAATTTACCATGACCAATTTCGCGACGTTTTGGACCACTCATGAATCCTGTTTCGCCTACACAGTATGGAGGGAAGTTATAATGCAACATGAATTTATCTTTGTCTTCACCGTCAAGTGAATCAATTAGTTGTGCATCGCGCCCTGTACCAAGTGTCGTAACAACCAAGGCTTGAGTTTCGCCACGTGTGAATAATGCCGAGCCATGTGTGCGTGGTAAGACGCCTGTGCGAACAGCAATATCACGAACATCAGCAGGTCCACGACCATCAATACGTGGTTTGCCTGAAATAACTTTTTTACGAACATGAGCTTTTTCAATTAAAGCAACAATTTCTTTAATTTCTTCAGCTGTAGGTGAATCGTCTTCATCTGTCACGAGTGTTTCAACAGCATTAGTGCGCATAACATTTAAGGCATCATAACGTGCAGCTTTATCTTGGGTGTTATAAGCAGCAACTAAACGAGCTGCAATCACTTCTTTTACTTTGTTGACTAGTTCTTGATCTAATTTAGGAGCTTCCCATTTCCATTGTGTTACGCCTAAATCTTCTACCATTTCATTGATTGCTTTAATCACAACTTGTTGTTCTTTGTGGCCATAACTTACTGCGCCAAGCATAACATCTTCTGGCAATAAATCTGCCTCTGACTCAACCATCAATACAGCAGATTCTGTGCCTGCAACAACTAATTCCAATTGAGAATCTTTTAGCTCTTCGTTGCTTGGATTTAAGATGTACTCGCCATCTTTATAACCCACTTTAGCAGCAGCGATAGGGCCGTGGAAAGGTGCACCAGATAAACTCATGGCTGCAGATGCGCCAATTAATGCAGGAATATCTGCATCGATATCTTCTGAATAAGAGATAACTGTTGCAACAACTTGTATCTCATTTTTAAAACCTTTAGGAAATAAAGGTCTAATTGGTCTGTCGATTAAACGACAGATTAGAATTTCTTTTTCTGTTGGACGACCTTCACGTTTGAAGAATCCGCCAGGAATTTTACCTGCTGAATAAGCCTTTTCTTGGTAATTAACTGTTAGTGGAAAGAATCCTTGTCCTGGATTTGCTTCCTTTTTAGCTACAACTGCCACCATGACAACCGTATCTCCCATTTTAACCATTACAGTTGCGCTTGCTTGTCGTGCAATCTCACCTGTTTCGATTTCTACTGTATGCTTTCCATACTGAAACTTTTTTGTATATTTAGCCACTGCTATTTTCACCTATAATTTTTAATATTTCATTTGCCTATAAAAAAAGGTACACAATGTACCTTTTTTAATCTTTCGATATTATCTACGCAATCCAAGGCGTTTGATTAGTTCTTGATAACCTTTTGCATCTTTTCCTTTTAAGTATTTTTGCAACTTACGACGTTGGTTAACCAACTTGATAAGACCTCTACGTGAGTGAAGATCTTTTTTGTGCGATTTAAAATGCTCAGTAAGGTATGTGATACGTGCAGTTAATAAAGCGATTTGAACATTGGCAGAACCCGTGTCGTTGTCACTTGTTTTGTAATCATTGATAATTTCTTGTGTTTGTTCTTGAGTCAACATAATGACTATCTCCTAATTTTTGGCTTTAATGCCAGTTTTATATGACCAATCGAGCGTTGAACATTCGCATCGACTAGATAAACTTACAGGTTTGACCCACAAGCGCGCGTATTTTAAGTGATTCACCCCTAGATTAGCAATGAAATACTTGAATTTAGCGCACTTATTCGATATTGTTCTCACCCGTATTTCAATATTTGTATATGACAACACTTCAGACTCTCAAAAGCCAGGCACAAAAAGCCATGAAAAAAGCCTATGCTCCTTACTCAAATTTTAATGTTGGCGTGGCACTCATGGATGAAAATAATAACATACATTTGGGTTGTAATGTTGAAAATTCAGCTTATCCTGAAGGTGTTTGCGCTGAGGCAGGTGCGATATCAAATATGATTTTATCGGGTGGGAAATTCATTAAAAAAATCCTCATTGTTTCATCGGGAAAGCAAATGGTTACCCCTTGCGGTGGGTGTCGGCAAAAAATAAAGGAATTTAGTGATGAAAATACACAAATCCTTATAGACCACAATAATGAAATGACCCAATTCAGCATGAATGACTTGCTCCCTCACTCCTTTGATAAAACACACTTACCACGATGAAAAGTTTGCCTCTAATTCCGACACTGATGGTTTTATTCTTTGTTATTTTAATGACTTCATTGGGTTTTTGGCAAATTAGACGAGCAGCTGAAAAAGAACAGTTACTTAAACTACTTGCCGATGATAATATTGTTCAAATAACAAAAATGAGTCAAATAAAAGACCTGCCACGATACGCCAATGTTAAGTTGAAAGGACATTTTATTGATGCACCACAATTTTTATTAGATAATCAAGTCAACGAAGGAAAGCAAGGCTATCATGCTTTTACGCCATTTATTGTCGATGAGTTAAACCTTATCATAATGGTTAATCGAGGGTGGTTAGTTAAAAATAAATTTAGCGATGAACAACTGGGCATAGAAAGCAAACAAATAACCTTATTGGGAAAACTCAATACACCACCACAAGTCGGTATTCAGCTAGGAGAGATTGAATTAATCAAACAACGTGCCATCCAAATTATCACTTATTACGAAGCAGAAAAAGTTAAAAACATGGTGCAAGAACGACTCTGTAAAAGCTTGGATTGCGTAGTTAGTGATAAAATTTTATTGATGGATAAAGACCAAAAAAACGGTTTTAAACGTGAGTGGAAACCCATCATCATGCAACCTTCAAAACATATCGCCTACGCTGTGCAATGGTTTGCCATGACATTGGTATTGATTGTTATTTTTATTTATTGGCTAAGGAAGCAAAATTAGTCAACTGTAAGATGGGCCCCGCCCATCACTTAATTTAATGTGGGTTGATAAAATGTTACCTATTTAAATCTAGCAAATTTATAAATAAATTGGGATATAATCGTGTTAGGCTGAAAAAAAAGGTGATGATTCCTATAACTATTAAATCACCACCCGTGGTGCATTTAGGAAAAAGTTAAAAAAATAAGTTACTCATAGGCAAAAGCCGTGTATATTTAAGGTTCTCAACATCTGAAAAATACAACAATATGAG
>JALWML010000280.1 GCA_027083915.1 Lysobacterales bacterium
GCTTAAGTCATTATCGGTAAGGCTCACTTCTTGTAATGAATATCCTGTCTGGTTCTCTGCGTGTGCTATAAAAATATTAGTTGCTTTAGCCGAAAGTTTGATGAGCTTGGCAAAGTTAGTGAAAACGTTTCGAATTTGAGTAGGTGCAGAAGCCAGTATTATTTTTTGTGGTAACGGGTATATTTTTGCCAACACAGCCATTGTCGCTCCACCGAAGGAATGACCAATAAAGGCAATCGGCTTTTCAATCAAACCTTGATTTACATCTTCTGCTAAAGCTTTGGCATTTTCCGGAACACTGGAATATTTTCCAGACGAGTCTCCATGAGCCGGTCCATCCCACGCAATTGCTTGATAACCATTAGCCACAAGCTTTGGAATTAATTTATAAAAAGTAGACCCGCGTGATTCCCAGCCATGCACTAGCCAAACGACTTTTCCCTCTCCCCAAACCCGTGCTTTTCGACCAGATTTAAAAGTTATTTGTTTGCCAGTAGACAAAAATTGCATTTCTTCATCAGCTCGTGGCTTTCTGCGTGGGTGTGTAAACAACTTCGCTGCCAGTTTCGCTGCCAAAGTAGGACTAAGAATTGATAACAGTTTAAAAAATATTGGAATAAGTTTTTTCATTGTTTAAATGATAACCACATTTGTGTACATCTCAAGATATAATGGTGTTTTAATTAATGGAAATGATAAATGCCAGAAAAAAAACGATGTGCATGGTGCTTAGGTGATGATGCTGATATTCATTACCACGATACACAGTGGGGCGTACCCATTCATGATGATAGTTTGTGGTTTGAGTTTCTTACCTTGGAAGGCGCACAAGCAGGTTTGAGTTGGCGTACTATTGTAAAAAAAATTAAAGGTTATCAAGAGTCTTTTAAAAACTTTGACATCCAAGCGGTAGCCAAGATGTCGGATAATGAATTAGATGAGATACTAAAAGACCCCAAAATCATTCGCAACCGTTTAAAGGTTTATTCTACTCGCAACAATGCCCAACAAATGATTAAAGTACAACAGGAATTTGGTTCTTTTGATAATTACATCTGGGGCTTTGTTAATAATAAGCCCATTCAAAATAGTTTTATCAGTTTAAAAAACATTCCTGCTACTACAGAAATTTCTGATGCCTTGAGTAAAGATTTAAAAAAAAGAGGCTTTAAATTTATCGGCTCGACTATTTGCTATGCCCTTATGCAAGCCTCTGGTATGACAAATGACCACGAAGTGAGTTGTTTTCGTCATAAAGAGTGTCAATAAACAGACGGTAAAGTGTGAGCTGGTTCGCATTCTATGATTGGGGCTATTAACTCCTCGTTCATCGTTGCTGCCTATAATGGTTCTATCATTTACATTATTAGGGGAATTTCATGAAAAAAACATTACTTATTGCCAGTATTGCGCTGTCATCATTAGCTACAGCTGCTAACCGAGAGACTTATAAAGAAGTGGTGCATTGTGGAACAAATGGGTGCTCTATTGTTTGTCATGAGCCAGGCACGCGCTGGGATTCATTTTTACAATCCAAAGGCAACCTAGAAATCACTTATTTTCTTAACAGTGGCACTCGTCAAATCAAGGCCGATATGGGCAATGGTGAATACACAATTTTAGATACAAACCCCGCTTTTCAAACCTGTCGAATTAGTGGTGTTGTAAAATAAATTCTAATAGAGACCTTTGCATAACTTTTTTACTCGTTCCACGAGTTGTGCAAAGGTCCCTAATATTGCATAATGGATGAATGCAACAGCTTGGGATATTATTTACTGGATTTTCACTCTTCTATGCGTTAGTTTTTATACTAACGCATTTTCGTCATGAATTTTATAAAGAGCAAAAAGTAGCACGGGTTTTTGGCATTTTTTTAATGCTATGTTTAGCTGTTTTGCAAATTCAACATTTTCGTTACCTTTCGGGTGACACTCCTCTGGTGATAACTTCATTTTATCTAGGCGCATTAATTCTGGTAGCCCCAGGTTTTTATTTTTATGCACGACCAGTTTTAAAAGCAGAAGATGACTTTAAAGTGATTCATCTGCTGCATTTTTTACCACTTGCTTTAATTTTTATTCTCAAACAACAAGTGGTGTTCACTCTGGCTTTTATCATTGGTTCATTGTATTTATTGTGGTTATTAAAAACAATTTACGCCTTGCGAACCCACAAAGGGCAATTTAAGAATGAAATTATTTTATTAACCATGGTCTTTATCATTGCCATTGGTGTTTCGGTTATTGCCTTAACCATGCCATTCTCACCCAAGCTTTTCTACTCACTTTATGCCAGTGCCATTGGACTTGCCTTATTTATTGTTGCTTTAGTGGTCAGTTACCAACCAAAATTATCCGAAACTGTCTCCGAAGTAGCCAAAGAAACTTATGCGGTATCAACTTTAACCGCCATAGACTGTGAGGCAAAACTTGCTCTGCTTGAAGCGTTAATGAAAGATGAAAAACTCTACCAACAAAGCAACTTGGATAGACAAACCATTGCAACTGAGTTAGATTTAAGCACCCATCAATTATCTGAGTTAATCAACACCAACCTTGGCATGGGATTTTCGCAATACCTACGCAAACTGCGTATTGACGCTGCTCAAGAATTATTACAGTCTCAACCGACAGCTTCCGTACTATCCATCGGACTAGAAGTGGGTTTTTCATCGCAATCCAATTTTTACCAAGCCTTTAAAGATTTGGTTGGTACAACGCCGGCTAAGTTTAGGAAGCTTTAGGTTTTATACCCATAAGCGGTGCTAACATCAAAACCAGATATACCGTATTTAACACAGCATTGGAAAATACACCCAAGGTTATCGAACCAATACTATCAACAAAATACCAAAACAACATGGCAATAATGGTTGTGTTAATTATTGACTTATTATTTCTTTCAACTGCAGGTGCAACAATTCCATAAAAGAAAATGCTAATCGCACCAAGTAGCCCTGCGGATATAGCCGTTAACCACATAACATGTCGACTTAATGGTTGCGATAAGTTATCCAATGGCCAATCTGAAACATCTAGGATAAACCGTGCGGGTAAATTAATACTAGCATAAGGCGCTAAGCCCCAAAGCAGTGCATAGGTAATTAAAATAATTGATACTATTTTCACAAATTTTGCTCGTTTTTCTAAAGTCATCGTTTCTTCTCATTAATAAAAAGTGCAGTATAGTTATGCAAAATCGGCAAAGCAATTACCTGTGAGGTAATGGATTTAACCGGCTTTTTGGCTATAATGATATTATGAAAGTAACTATTGGCACAATTTTAAAACAATGGCGCACCCAAAAACGTTTTTCTCAACTGCTGCTGGCAACCGAGTTAAATGTTTCTAGCAAACATATTAGTTTTCTAGAAACGGGTCGCTCACAACCTTCTCGACAAATGTTGCTCAATATAGCTTTGTTTTTGAACATACCTAAAAGTGAAACTAATCGTGCATTGATAACTGCTGGATTTTCCCCAGCCTTTAGTCAGTTAGATCAATCTCACAAAAACCTAGTACCAGTATTTTCCGCCATTAATCAAATGTTAGAAAACCACATGCCTTATCCAGCACTGGTGCTAAATCACCATTGGGATATTGTGAATGCCAATCAAGCAGCTGTTAATATGATGATCTCTGTTGGATTTTCAGACTATAAAAATCTTTTAGAAGCACTAATTGCCGATAATGAAAAAAGTAGTAAGATAATTAACTGGCAAGAGTCTATGGCTCAGGTCTTAATAAGGCTTCGTAATGAAATATGCCTGCTTGGAGGTGATGATTTTTTACAAAACTGTGAAAAACAATTGAGCAATAAAGTAAAACCAGAAATGATACTATCCGTCTTCCAAAGCCAAGATGCAGTTTTAAGTACACAGCTTAAACTCAACAACAAAACCCTTTCATTTTTTTCCGTATTTGCCAACCTCGGAGCCGTTCAAGATGTTGCTGTTGGTGAGTTTAAAATCGAACTAATGTTTCCTGCGGATGATAAAACCACAAGTTATTTTCTAAAGAGTTCAAATGAACACCACCAATCCGCTCATCAATAGGATTTCTAGGGAAAGAAGAAATATCCCCATTTACAACCTTCTTTCCGAACTCTGTAATAAAGACTTCTGTTTTTCGCATTTGTTTAATATTTCCTGACAACCTAACTAGTGGATTAGGTAAATTGGCTAAATGGTGTAATCGTTGAAATAAATAAGCATCGCCTACAATATCATTTTTACAATCATCATGAAACATAGTATAACCAATAACCATTGTTGCTTTAGGTGCATGTTTTTTTACTATTTTAAGAAGCAAAAAATCCCATAATGGCAGCCCAGAAGTTTTTTCTGGGTAATGGTTTAATATATTTTTTAAAGCAATGGGAAGATAAATGAGTTTATTATTACTTTTAGTTAAAAACTCAATAAAGTTATCAAGCTTTGTAGTTTTTTTGCGAAGTTTAATATATATTTCACTTCCTGCTTTAAGTGAAGAATATAAAAAATTTATTTCAAAAGGATGAAGTCTTTTTATTTTTATTTTTCTATTTAATTTTTCTACATCATAAATATCTTTTAAAAACTCTTCAAATTCTTTGTAACGATTCAACATATA